>JALVDQ010000259.1 GCA_027008885.1 Thiotrichaceae bacterium
TAGCGTTACTATCTTTTACGTTTTTTTGATTTTTCTTCACAATATTGAGGACGGTATTCTTGCGCCTGTGTTACCTAAAAAGGGCGGTTTTTGAACCATGCCGACAATCCTAAAAGTTCTATTATATTAGACTGTTCATACTGCTATTTAATACCTTTTCATTACTTTGGGAAGTTAAAGCAATAAAAATAATCGCAATCACTATAGACAAGCAATCTTTTTACTGGCTATAATTCATGTACATCAATATGTACAAGAGAGATAAAGATGCAATCTTATTCAATTGCAGATGCAAGGTCACAGTTGCCTACAATCGTCCACTCTGTTGAAAAAGGAGGGGCTACCCAATTGACACGTCGTGGCAAGCCTGTGGCAATATTACTATCTTTAAAAGAGTATGAAACCTTGCTTTCACAAAGTAAGGGCAGCTTATTACAGGCATTAACTGCCTATCAATCCCTGATGCAAGAAACAACAGATGACATTTCAGATAAAGAAGTTGATAGCTGGAGAGATAAAGAAACAGGCAGAAAGCTACCATGGGAATAAAATATCTTTTGGATACAAATATCCTTTCTGAGCTAAGTAAAAGCAAGCCCAATGCTCATGTTGTTTCACATATCAATCAAAATGGCGATAATTGTTCAACAGCATCCGTTGTCATTCATGAAATAAATTATGGCATAAACAGGTTAGCAGAAGGTAAGCTTAAAAATAACCTCAGACTCTTCCTCAAACAGCTAGAAACCTATAAGTTCCAAATCTATCCGTATGATACTGAAGCCGCTTGTTATCATGCTTTAGAAAGAGCCAAGCTAGTAAAGAAAGGCTTAACTCCCGCATTTGTAGATGGGCAAATAGCTGCAATTGCATCAACGAATAATTTAACTTTGGTAACGCGAAATACAAGTGATTTTATCAATTATAGTAACTTATCTTTAGAAGACTGGTTTATACCCTCAATCTAACATGGAGGCTTGTAGCCTGTATGAAGTTTACGGAATACAGTTTCGTAGGTTGATGAGATGGTCTCCTCCCCCTATACCGGCATCAATGTGCCATAATTGGAGACGTAAAACTTCAATTAAACAAAGAAAAGGAGACCACACATGAATATTAACTTTATTGGACTGGATATTGCAAAACAAGTTTTCCACCTTGTCGGTTTGGATCACAATGGAAAGCAAGTGCTGAAGAAAAAACTACGTCGCAACAAGGTGCTCAGTTATTTTGCAAACCTTGAGCCCTGCAAAATAAGCCTTGAGAGTTGTGCAAGTTCACATTACTGGGCACGTGAGCTAAGCAAGCTCGGGCACGATGTAACATTGCTCCCAGCCCAGCATGTAAAGCCTTTTGTGCGTGGAAACAAAAATGACTACAACGATGCATTGGCCATAGCAGAGGCTAGTCGGTTCGCCCAGATACGGCCGGTAGCAGTAAAGACAGTAGAACAGCAAAGCATTCAGGGATTACACCGTTTACGGAGGAGCAGTGTGAAAGACAGAACAGCACTTTGCAACCAGGTCAGGGGGCTGTTGGCAGAGTTTGGCATTGTGGTTAACCAGGGGGTCGGTAACCTGAGAAAAGCCATTCCCTGCATACTGGAAGACGCAGAAAATGGCCTGCATCCTGTATTCCGTGATGCACTGGCGTTGAAATACACCCAGCTCACCCAGTTGGATGAGCTGATTGATGAATTAACGACAATGATCAAAAAAGATGCCCAGCAGCACAGTGAAATAAAACGTCTGCAAAGCATCCCCGGGTTTGGTCCCATTGTAGCTAGCACTTTCTTCAGTGTTGTGGGTGATGGCAAAGCCTTTAAACATGGTCGGGACGTATCCGCCTCACTGGGGCTGGTGCCAAGACAACATAGTAGTGGTGACAAAAACATCCTGTTGGGCATCAGTAAGCGGGGGGATAAATATTTACGTAGTCTGCTGGTACACGGCGCAAGATCTGTCGTAAAACATGCCCATAAAAAAGAGGATGCAATGAGTCGCTGGGTAACGCGTTTAATAGAACGGCGTGGAAAGAACAAAGCTACCGTAGCACTGGCTAACAAACTGGCAAGAATTGCCTGGGCAGTGACAACCACTGGACAGCCTTACAAGGAAAATTATGCGCTTTAGCAAAGAACAGGAATCAGAATCCGTCTGGCTACTGGACAACAGGGTTGGTCATTCGGGCAGGTCAATCAAGGAGCTTCCTTCGTACCTCAGGACTCCTCCTTGACAGACCAGTCCGAACGACCAAAAGGTTATCCAATAACCAGACAGATAATTATCTCTCTAAAGAGAGTAACTTTAACGAGTAAAAACAATCCACGATTTTGCGGAAGACAATAATGACATGATGACACCATAGGTAAGACCGGCATGCTGAAAACCTGACTAACCCGTAGGATATTAATCCGGTAGGTCGATAAGGACGGCATGCGCAGATTTCATCAAGGCTCAAAGGTCAAAAGTACCTTTATTTAGAAGCCGGATATACGAAAGCAAATCTATCCCTGTCAAAATGTAATCATTGTCTTGCAAAAATGGAGGAGACCATATACGGATTAGCCTGAGCGTAATCCGACAGGATCATGGCACTATGTTGGATTACGCTACGCTAATCCAACCTTCTATGAAGTCACTTGTCAACCTCAAATCACTAAAATTTCCTTCTGTTTCCAGACCACTTAATCTTATATCTTGCTCTGAGGATCATTCTCGTTTTTA
>JALVDQ010000260.1 GCA_027008885.1 Thiotrichaceae bacterium
GTAGGCAAAACCAAAAAAGCCAATAATGCCCATCGCAAAACCAATCGGAACACGCAGAAATATAAAGACTAACAGGCAGACAAAGCCTATAAGAGAAACGATCACTACATTGAATCCTTGACTGAATCGAAGTCTGGGCCTGAACCTGGAGCTAATGAATTTCTGGAAGTTTGCAGAATAATATAAGCCCGATAAATACCGATGGTGACTAATGAGAAAGCGCTCAGCCAGCACATTGCGCCAATAAAATTAATCATCCAGCCAGTTGGAATCGCCAGATATTCTGTCACTTCTCCATAGCCCAGGGAACGCTTGCCGAGAAGAAGAATCCTTTGCCCCAGAAAAAAGAGCGCGATGGCGGCAATGCTGTTAATAATGATATTGCGCACAAATTCCATTGCGGGAGTAAAAAAACCATCAAAAATATCCACAACGATATGTTCACGCCGCCATGAAATGACTGGAAAAGCAGCAAATACAACAATACCGACGGCTATTTCGGTTAATTCAGTTGAGCCTGTTAGTGGTCTGTTAAAAACATAACGACCGATCACATCAATACAGGTAATCAGCATTAAGGCAAACAGTGTTATTGCCGCGAGACTGTTCAGAAAAAAGCCCAGCCATTTGACCGGACCTTTTTCCGAGCGTTGTGTTATATCTTCTGTCACGTTTTTTATGTTTAGCTATTTCTTCTTGTAGGCACGCGCAACTTCACGCAACTCTTTTAAGGCAGCCGCCGCATCGACACCACGATCCTTGACAGAATCCAGCCATTCCTTTTCCATATCGGCTGTGAGTTTATTGAAGTTTTCAATAATTTCAGGCGTGGCGTCCATAATGGTATTGCCTGATTCACGCGCATCTTTCTCACCGACAACGGCATCTGCATCCCAGGATTTTCCAGCCAAAGCGGATAGTTTTTCGCCCGAAACAGACATAATCGCATCACGATCCTTTTTATCCAGCGAGGCAAGAAAATCATTATTCAAAAACATGCCAAAACTGCCAAGATACATACCATGAGGGAATTTCAGGGTAAACGGCGCAACCTCTTTCAGGCGCAGCGAACGCTTCTCGCCCATAGGCATAAAAATGCCATCGGCAACCCCCTGGGAAAGAATCTCATAGACCTTGGAGCCTGGCGCGGCAACGCCTTCAATGCCCAGACGCTTGGCGATATCGGTTTGTACGCCACCGCCAATACGGATTTTCTTGCCCTTGAGTTCAGCCAGGCTTTTGATCGGCTTGCGCAAATGAATCTGCCCCGGACCATGTGTAAACAGGGCTGCCAGTGTTACCCCCTTGTGTTCTCCGGCTTTTGCCAGATATTTCTGATTAATGCGCCAGTGGGCAACCGAAGCCGCCTCGGCATCTGCCCCCAGATTGGGAAGCTCTACGATCTTGGTAAGTTTAAAGCGTCCGGGAGAATAGCCATGAAAAGTCCACGCGGCATCAAATGCGCCGTCCTGTACCTGATCCAGCAATGCCTTTGGATGACCACCCGGGTATTCAATTTTAATTTTGACCCGTCCCTCGGTGGCTTCCTCTATCCATTTACCCCAGGTCGGCAGCACCTCAGAATTCATAATATGCTTTGGTGGCAACCACGAGCCCACTTTCATTATTTTTTCAGCAAATGCCTGAGTTGATGTCAACATTGCCAACGATGCAACTGACAGGCTTAAGACAAATCCGCGTACTTTTCTCATACTTTTCTCCAAATAATTTTAAACCAGGTTCGCCCGAACATATTGCCAGAACACGCCAGGAGCCTGTCCGGAATAATAACCCGGAGTCTGTGCCTGATGCAAAGCATTACAAAAAGTAAGTTATTTTAGATCAACTTTTTTAACGCAAAAATCAAAAGGGCGGTGATCAGTATCGAGAAAAAAACCCAGATGGCAGCAATATAGCCAAACAGATCGGGGGCTTTCATCATGGTACTCATAAGTGATTCTTCATAATAAAAAAACCATTGATGATTATCTGGAAACACCCACATATGAAGCTGGTTGAACACTTTTTCAGGACCGATTAGCAAAACCAGCGCAAATACACAAAGGATGATCAGGGTACTGACAAAAAACTCTTTTGCCGTTGCCAAAGGCTGTTTTTTGTAGATTATCAAGGCAACTATGAACAACCAGATGATAAATAATCCTGCCATCAGTGGTTTCAGCTTGTCCAGTAAATTGGCGACATCCTGAAGATGCTGCACCTCCGCGCGGGTCAGCAAAGGCTGTCTTTGTTGATTAGCATCATGGTAAAAGAGTTTCTCCAGACCCTCACCATGATGATTAATGGCAACAACAATGCCATGAAACAGCTCAACCCGCTGTGCCTTGCTGGTCTTTTCAAAGTCCAGATGCGCCAGCATGTTTTTTGGAGCATAACGCTCAATGTGACTGTTAATTCCAATCAGATCATACAGTGGGGAATAAAAGAAATCAGCCTTTGACATAATCCACCAGCTTGCAGGTAATGTCACCAGAAAGGTAAGCAGGAGAAATAATCCCCAATAGATCTTTTTCATTATTGGCTGTTGCTCTTCAGGTTATTCTTCAAGTAAAAAGTCTTTCCAGGCCTTAAACAGATTTTTATCGGGCGAAATCAGAACAGAACGGGGTGACATTGTAGCCTGAAACACCTCATCCCCCTGCAAGGTGCAGGAATAACCACCCGCTTCACTCAAAATCAGGCTACCCGCG
>JALVDQ010000261.1 GCA_027008885.1 Thiotrichaceae bacterium
TGGCCGGGAATAGAGCGCATGACTTATTTTGTGCTGTTTCCGACACTGATTTTTGTTGCCCTGTTAAAGGCGCAGATTAACCTTGTTCTGCTTGCCCAGGTGCTTGTGGTGGTTACGTTTCCGGCGATTATATCAGGCTTGCTTCAATGGCTTGGCTTTTTGTCAGCGAAGCTGCAAAAAGCGACTTTCACATCCATGTTTCAGGGCGCGGTACGCAATAATACGATGGTGTCACTGGTGATCGCCGCGTGGCTGGTACCAACAAATGGTCTTGCTATTATGGCGATAATTATTCTGATTATGGTGCCGTTTAATAATTTTAGCTCGATCTCGGTGTTGCTACGCTATGGAAACCCTGCTGAAAGTAATGTCTCGGAAAAGTTGTGGATAGGCATTATCAAAAATCCACTGATTATTGCCTGTCTGCTGGGTTTGGTGTTAAACATACTGGACATAAAACTGGCAAAACCACTTGTGAATACGGCAGATTTTCTTGGTAGAAGTGCCTTGCCGTTTGCGCTACTTGCCGTGGGTGCCGGCTTAAAGTTTGGCTCAATCTTTGAAAAGAAACTGGCGATAGTGCTTTCCAGTTTTGCCAAACTAATCCTTACGCCATTACTTAGCTGGGGCTTGTGTATTGCACTTGGTGTGGATTCTGATCTTGGCAGGGTGGCGATTATTTTCAGTGCCATGCCCACCGCAGTTTCATCATTCATCCTCGCCAAACAAATGGGAGGAGATGCAGATGCCATGGCTCAGATAGTGACTCTGCAAACCATTCTCGCCGCATTGACTATTCCGTTCTTTTTATTTGTTGCACAGCATTATTAATACGGCTAATACGGTTGAAAACAGTTACAAGCCTTGATAGCAGAGCAGCTATACAGGGGGGAGAAGCAGGGGGAGAAGAATGTGAGTTGACCTGTAAGCCGGGTTCTGTCTTGAGCAATCATTCATCTGGGTAATACGTCACCGTACACCTCAAGCGATCTACCCGGACGCGGTGCGGGTCACACCTGTTGCGTCCCTATTTGATCTTGCTCCGGATGGGGTTTACCTTGCCACAAACTGTTACCAGTTGCGCGGTGCGCTCTTACCGCACCCTTTCACCCTTACCTGATTAACTGAAAAGCAATCAGGCGGTCTACTCTCTGTTGCACTTGCCGTCAGCTCGCGCTGCCCAGACGTTATCTGGCATCCTACCCTGTGGAGCCCGGACTTTCCTCGATATGCCCTGTCATATTTTCCAGGACATAGCGCGATTGCCTGGTCAACTCACTGAGCCAGTATAGCAAAACAACACAAAAAAGTATCAAAAACAGGGGGGATGGGTGGGTGGCAGAGGACAGAGGACAGAGGACAGAGCAAATGTAGTCAGCCTGCGTTGAGTATGCGAAACGCGGAATGGCACGTAGTTAAGCACCGCTCCCGTATTTTGTTTGTTCCTCAATACAGGCTACAAAAAAATATGTAAAAAACAGGGGGGATGGGTATCAGAGGGTAGAGGACAGTCTTGTACGGGCTAGCCTAAGCGTAACCCGACAAGAGCGTGGCATTATGCTGGGTTACGCTACGTTAATCCAAGCTGCGCATTGAGTAAATCAACAGGTTTAACCCGGCACTATTTCAGTTCTGCAAGGCTAAGCCAGATCAGCCTGCACTCCAAGTGCTTCAGCAATCTGTGCGAAGGCTTCTTTTTCTCCTTCGCTAACCCGCGTTCCACCAATACCCAGGAAACCGCCTTCCTTGGCAGCCTTTGCCACTTTTTCGGCTATTTCCATTGACCAGGCTTTATACTCCCTGGCTTCTTCCGGGGTCGCTTTTTCATCCAGGATTCTTGCAACTTCCTTTGCGTCTGCAATCAGTTGTGCGCGTAATTTTTCGCTACTGTCGATTCCAAGCTTCTTTAGGCGTTCAACGGCTTTTTCCCGCAGCTCGCTGGATTTGCCCATGGCTTCTTTAAGCGAGGTAACACTTGGCAATATTCCCGTAATGATTTCATTATCAGGATATTCTTTTAAGCCCCCAATAAACGTCTTTGAACTGGCAAACATTTCCTTGATTGTTCCCAGACCACTGCCTTCGGCAAATGCCATAACAGTACCTATTTGCGTAGGCGTTGTTGTCAGCAAAAAAATTTCATCTTCTGTAAATCTGTCTTCCAGTGACATAAAAATATCCTCTTTGTTTGTCTTTAGGTACGCTGCATCAGTCCTACCGATTCAGCTTAACAAAACCAAGTATAGAACAAAAAAAACTGTATTTTTTGCTGCAAATAGTCTCAATTAGCGGCGTTCATAAATTGCGCCATCCCCTAAATATTAAAAAATTGACACTTGTCAATGTTTCTTTTTTCGGAATATCATAATATTAGCACTAGCTAAAAAGCTTCTATCTTTAAGTATTACTAACCTCCTAAGTTGTTTACCTTAAAGATTAGCCCGCATGGATTTATTTCTATGCGGGTTTTTTATTGGTGTTTTGTAATTATCCATTTAAAGGCGTGTTAAAGACGTGCTCTCTTCCAGGGAAAATACCTTTTCCTTACCCGTTTCGGGACAGCAGAATTTCAATCGCACGGCTTTTAGCTGTAAGTTTTCCCGTTCTTTATCGCCATTATCATCATTGTAGCCATACAAGCGGTCGCCTATTACAGGAAAACCAAGCCCGGCGAGATGCTTTCTAATTTGATGTTTGCGTCCGGTTTTTATTTCTACATTTAATCGGGATAGCGGCTTACCTGCGCTGTCATTATCTACATTAAGCAGTGAAATCTGGCTTTCGGCTTCTTTGCCATCTATTTTTTCGGTGATAATCAATGGTTTTCTGGTTGCTGCTGTTGAAGCAGAAGAAACAGTTAAAACAGTCGAAAAGTCGCCTTTGACCCAAACCTGATAGTGCTTTTCAATCTTGTGTTCCTGAAACATCTTTGCAAACTTTGCTGCTGTCTTCTTTTTGTGCGCAAGAATGATTAAACCACTGGCAGCACGGTCAAGACGATGTACCAGCAGGGCAGGGCGCTGAGGTTGAAGATGCTTTTCTGCCCAGCGATAAATCGTGCAATGATCCCCCCATTTTGAACCCTGGGAGAACATCCCGGAAGGTTTGTTCCAGATACTATAACTGCCTTCGTCACTGAGTAGCCGGGCTTCTGGCGGATTCATGCCGAGTATTTCCTGATTGTAATAGCAATGCAATATCTCACCCTTTTTCAAACTTTTTTTGGCGCGACGCAAACGCTGTGTATAGTTTTGTGTTTCGATCCAGACACAGCCTTTTTGCATTGCATCCTTTATTTTTTGCCGAGAGAGAGCCGTTGCCCCGGATAATAAATCGAGTGCGTTTAAAGCATTTGCGTATACCTCAATATGGTATTCATTTTTCAGAGTCATTTACGAATATACCTTCTGCCACCCATCCCCCCTGTTTTTTACATATTTTTGCGTAGTGTGTTGAGTTGCGTAGGGTTGGTGCAGCCATGCGCAACCAACCGAATCTGGTTGCTTGCGTAAACTCCACCAAGCCTACATGCAGTCCTCTATTTTCTGTCCTCAGTCTTCTGTCCTCAGTCCTCTGACACACCCATCCCCCCCCTTTTTTCATATATTTTTAAGTCTGCCTGATAATCACTGCTTTATTCTGCTTATTGCGATACGATGCCGGGCAGTCTGACCCATATCAACAAATAACTGTTTTACCGGGGCAAGAAGCTGATATGCAGCTAAAATCAGAAGCCAAAAGGCGAGAATTTTAGATGCGAGGATTTTAAAATGAAAAGAAACACTTTGATACTAACTTTGTCGTTTTTTCTGCTGGTAGCTTGTGTTTCTGTTAAGGAAGACAGCAGCAACTGGTTGCCGTTAAAACCATTGGCAGATTATAGCAGTAAAGATTTTAAACTCAGGGAAGATCTGCAGTATCTGGAGGTGCGGGAGTATACCGAGTCTATACGGTCGTTGCCGGCACCGTACAGAACTGTCAAAAAGCCGTTTAATGCAAACGAATACAAGATCTTGTACAAGATATATCAAAAGCCATTGGCATCTTTTGGCAACGATATTGTTAAAAGATTTAAAGCCTTGAAGCCAAACCTGACAAAAACAACGGATATCAAAAGATCGGGGGGTGGCGCTTTGGGTCTTGTCATCAGGAATTTGTCGAATCTCTTTTATATACTCAATAATGGCAATAAAGTTGAAGTGGGGAGTAAATCCAGGATTAGTGAGGTGCTTCCGTTACTTGGCGAGATTGACAGACCTGCCGAGGCACAGATGGTTCTGTGGTTGCATAACAAGCACGAAGGCAAATCCTACCGCAAGGTGAGCAATGGCTACGAAGTATTAATTGAATACGAGAATGCGGTTATCAATTTTGGTGAGTGTGGCTGGTTTCGATACAGGGCACATATTGGTCGCCATGGCAAGATACTTGAATACAAACTCTTAAAGAAGAGGAAGCTCAAAGGAGGATGTGCTGTTATATGACTGTTGCATGATTGGCTTACAAAACCCAGCCTGGCTCGATTTCATCTGCTTTTAGGGGCTTGACTTGCAGCTCTCGTTCTTCTTCGCCAGGAATCCCGATAAGCACCGTGACTTCATCTCTGTCGCGTCCCTGGCTATAACGTGCAGTAATGGATGCCGCCAGATACAGGTCTTCAGCAGAAATATCCGAGCCATCCAGGAGGGTGAGTGGACCACTGCAACTGGCTGTTTTGATATAGCTGAACTGTTTTTTATAGCCCTGTAAAAAGCGCGTTTCGCCTTCTTCGCGGGAGACAATCATTTTAAAATTCTCGCGCGGGCGAAAGTGGCGACCGATTTTGAGTAGCATGATGTCGTCCAGTTCATAGCTTTTTCCGGCGGGGCGGTGCTCCAGCAGGTCTTTCATTTTTCCCGAATAGTTGGGATCGGTAAGAAAACAGCAGCCGCCCGCGGGCTGGGCATAATCATTCAGCTTCCACTGCTCTGCCAGTGCCATTTGTGGCTTGCGGTTACGCCCCGAGAAGTCAAACAGCTGGTCACGGTTAACCCATCCTTCACGTTCCGGTTTGGTTGCGGGCAGGTTTTTTGCGCACAGCGGGCGCAGCAATAAATCATCTGCGCCAGATTCGTTGGCAATAATTGGCATGGTCTCCTTGCGTTGTGACATGGGGCGCTGACCAACGACTTCACCAGTGACAATAAAGTCAAAGCCATGCTCTTCGATCCATTCATGTGCTTTTTTGACCATAAAGATTTTGCAATCAAGACAGGGGTTTAGATTTGCACCATAGCCATGTTTGGGGTTAAGCACGACATCTTTATATTCTTCAACGATGTCAACAATATGCAGTTTTATGCCGAGCTGTTCGGCAACCCATAAAGCGTTATTGCGTTTGGGCTTGCTGGCTTTTTTCTTGCGGATGGCATGGGTATGCCCTTCAACACAAAAGCCCGTGAAAAAGTTTATGCCTTCTACATGAACCCCCTGCTCAAGCATTGCTTTTGTGGCTAACAGTGAATCAAGACCGCCAGAAATAAGGGAGATGGCTTTGCGTTGTTTTTTGCTCATGGTGTATCTGGATGATAAGCTGAATTAAAAAACGGGATTATTACAGTTTTCCTGCCGTTTGTGATACCCATCCCCCCTGTTTTTTACATATTTTTTTGTAACTACTCAGCTCACCCTCTATTTTGCCCAATAGCTGCGTTAAAAGTGCTCATTTATACTTATAAACTGCGCGCTTTCGCCTTGCTCTTGAACAAAATAAAGGGCGATCTGAACAGTTACGGATTGTGCTAAATAGTTATTATTTTTTATCTGGCGGATTAGACTCTTCCGGCTCCTACCGCCTTTCTTCGCCAGTATTTATTAAATTTGGCGACAGAAACCCGCTTTCCTCTTCGGGGGGCATGGATGAATTTTCCATCACCCAGATACAGACCGACGTGGTTTACCCGTGTTCTGGTTCGGCGTGTATGAAAAAAGATTAAGTCGCCAGCGCGTAGTTTGGAGAGTGCAATCCGTTTTGTTTTTCGGTATTGCTCTCTTGCGGTTCGGGGAATGTGTATCTTGATGCTTTTAAATGCGTATTGTATCAGTCCGCTACAGTCAAAGCCCGTTTTAGGTGAGGTGCCGCCCCAACGATAGCGTTTGCGTAACTGCTTTTTGGCACTGAGTATGACTCGCTGGCGACTGTTGCTATATTTGCTGCGTTGTGCCGCGGCATTTCCTGCTTGCCTCTGTTTTGCTTGCGGCTGCAGGAAAAGCTGGCTATATGCCTGCCTTAGCTCTGCGCTGATGTCTGGTTTCTTTATTTCTGCCGCTGCTGGTTGCATTAAAAGCAATTGCGCGCACAGTCCCATTCCTATTAAATAGGAGCGATTAATTTTAAGCCCTGTCAACTTTTTCTCCTTTGGCAACGATGTTTAGTTTTTATTGTTGTTTTTTGTAACTACTCAGCTTGCTCTTGGGCAAAATAAGAGTAGTTACTTTTTATCGTAAATCAAAAGTGACTATAGGATAAAACAGAGCTTAAAACAATTTATTACAGATAATCAGGCGATTTGATAGTCATGTGTGACCTCTGCCGTTTTTCCCAGCATGATAGAAGCCGAGCAATATTTTTCGGCAGAAAGCTCAATTGCGCGCTTCACCCTTGCTTCTGAAAGATTGTTGCCTGACAGGACAAAGTGTAAATGAATCCTGGTAAATACTTTTGGCTCGGTTTCTGCCCGTTCTGCTGTGATTTGAACTTCGCAGTCAATCAAGTCCTGTTTGCCTTTTTTTAGCATGGAAACAACGTCAAATGATGCGCAGCCGCCCAGACCCAGCAGCAGCATTTCCATTGGGCGTACACCAAGGTTGCGCCCTCCGGCCTCTGGCGGACCATCCATGACCACAGAATGCCCGCTGCCAGATTCTCCCACAAAGCTCATATTGTCTAGCCATTTTACCCGTGTTTCCATAATGTTTTCCTTTGTTTTGATTTTAGCTGTTTAGTGTTATTTCAATTTCATCCATCAGTAGCCCGGCAATATTTGCAGAATAGATGCTGTCAAGTTCGCGTATGCAGGTCGGGCTGGTGACATTGATTTCAGTGAGGTAGTCACCGATGACATCCAGACCAACAAACATCAAGCCCATTTCTTTTAAGACAGGACCAACAGCCTGGCAAATTTCGTGTTCTCTTGCAGTCAGTTCAGCCCCTTTGTAAGTTGCTCCTGCGGCGAGATTGCCTCTGCCTTCGCCTTCAGCCGGAATGCGTGCAAGTCCGTAGGGGAAGGCTTTGCCATTGATTAAAAGAATGCGCTTATCCCCTTTTTTATATTCGGGCAAAAAGCGTTGCGCCATTACTGTCTGTGTTCCATTTTGTGTAATCGCTTCTATAATGACGTTTTTATTGGTATCTCCATCACGAATCTGAAAAATCATCGAGCCTCCCATGCCATCCAGAGGTTTGACGACAATGTGCTTCAGTTCTTCCTGAAAGGCTTTAAGCAGATCCATGTCGCGCGTCACCAGCGTTTCCGGTGCGTATTCAGGAAACCAGGCTGTAAACAGTTTTTCATTTGCCGAGCGTACACTGGCGGGGCGGTTTATGACAAGACAGCCCCTTTTTTCGGCTAATTCCAGCAAATAGGTCGAATAAATATATTCCATGTCAAACGGAGGGTCTTTACGCATTAAAACTGTAGAAATTTTATGCAATGGATGAGTCTCTTCGTCTTCCAGTTCATACCATTTGTCTGCATTATCAAAAACCTTAACGGGGCGCATTCTGGCAAAGACCGTTCCATTCCTTACGAACAAGTCGGATTGCTGCATATAATAAAGATCATAGTCTCTGCGTTGAGCTTCAAGCATCATTGCAAATGAGCTATCTTTTTTTATATTAATTGTGTTGATAGGGTCCATAATAACCCCAATACTGATTTTATCACCTGGCATTTTCATCTGGTCTCCTGGGAAAGTCCGTTTATTGTACTAAATATGTATTAGGTCTTTTTGTTTTTTTATATTTTGCTGAGGGATGTTTCAATAAGAACAGATGAGGGAAACAAGAGGGAAGATGAGGGGAGAAGCAAAAGCAAAAAAAAAAGCGGACATAAAGTCCGCTTAAAGTTGCGAGGGAGACGGTATAAGCAACATTTTGTTAGCAATTTGTTGCTCGTAAATTATCAGGTTGGTAAATAATCCCCATTGATTTGGACAACCTTGATGCCCGCTGAGTGTGAATAGTTTTCATTTTGGTTCATATTTCTTGAAAATTATTTCATTTTTGTGACGATTCAGTCTGTCTGGATTTAATAATCTATTGATATTATTGAGGTAGAATGAGGTAAAGTAGTTACCTGAGCTGAGACTTTAGCGCCGCTATAGGGCAAAATAGTGGACAAGCTGAGTGGTTACATAAAAAATTAATATTTTGAACATATTGCTATCAACTAACGACACAATCTATAAGGTGCAGTTTTGAGAGAAAAGAATAAATCTCCGGGCGCTGCGCAAAGCATAGCCGACAAAACGCTTGCGGATACTATTCTGTTAAAACGAATTGCCGCAGGTGATCGTGATGCTTTCTCAGAACTTTATAAAAGTTATCAGCCCAGGCTAATAAAGTTTTGCAGTCGCATTTTACAGAACGATGTTGCTCTCGCGGCAGATATTGTTGATGAGGCAATGATTGAAATTTGGCGTTCGGCAGGAAGTTTTTCAGGTAAATCACAACCATCTACCTGGATTCATTCGATTGCCAGATTTCGTTTAATCGGCTATTTGAGAAAAAACAAGGAGGTTCTGCAGGATGAAAGCTCTGAATGGCTAAACTATGAGGATGATGCACTATTGCCTGATGAAGCAATCGAGCATTCAGAAAATAGCGAAGAGATCATCAGGCAAATTGGAAAACTGAGTGATAAACATAAAGAAGTGATTGAACTTGTCTATTTTCGTGAATTATCAATTAAAGAAATAGCCCTTATGCTGGATATTTCTGAAAATACGGTTAAAACAAGAATGTTTTATGCGCGAAATCACTTGAAAAATATTCTTTCCAAAAAATTGTCAGGGAGCCTGTCCGAATCAAAAAATATTGAATAGATTGAATAGAGTAATAATCGTAAATGAGCAAGAAAACACACCACATTCCTGACAAGGCACTTAAACTGTTGCCATGGTATGTAACGGGACGCCTGTCGCCCCAGGAACGCGAATATATGCAAAAAACATTGGCTCAAAACCTGGAGCTTCGGAATTTGCTGGATGCGGAATACAAAGTGCTTGATGCGCTAAAAGAAGATAGCAGCATACTTGATCAATCCTGCCTGGAATCAACCGATGCCAGACTCGGCAGGCTTCTTGAACGTCTTCCGGAAAAACAGCAAGAACTGGATGGCAGCAAGAAAAGCAGACAGCCACTTACAATCAGGACAAATATCATTGCTTACCTCTCAAAGCTGCTTTCAGGGTCTTCCGCCAAAACACAATACATAGCATTCGCAGCACTCTCAACATTGGCATTAGCCCTTATATTTTCTTTTGTTTCGCCATTGCTTGAAGTGCATGACGAGCAGCACAATACCTTTTACCCTGCCTCATCAGCAACACTAAAAACTGACGCTAACCAGGTCACTACGCTTTTGGTTGGTTTAAATACCGAACCTGACGATCCTCAGCTGTTATCACTTTTAAAAGAAAATAAAGCGACGATAAAAGCAGCATCAGGTAAAAGCGGTATGCATTATCTGAAATTGTCTGTTAAACTTAGCCCTGATCAAACAAAAACGTTACTCAAGAAGCTTACGGATAATAAAGAGTTATTTTGGTTTGCAGGCGAAAATTATTAAAAAATTATTAATAGCGTCTACCCTGTTTTTATTCCTGATGCAGACAGGGCAAGAGGCTCTGGGCGCACAGACGACTGCTGACGGATTTTCCGAGCTGCCATCTGTCTGCGTCACCTTTAATTTAAGTGCGTCTTGCAGACCCAAACCCAAAGCAAAGCCTATTCCAAAGCCCAAAAAGGTTGCGCCAAAGCCAG
>JALVDQ010000262.1 GCA_027008885.1 Thiotrichaceae bacterium
GTTGCGTAAACTCCACCGACCCTACAACTCTGCCCTCTGTCTTCTGTCCTCTGTCTTCTGTCCTCTGCTACCCATCCCCCCTGTTTTTTATATATTTTCATGTCTGTTTTTAGGGGGGAGGGAATATTAAGCGCGTGTTATAGCGATAATTTCTCCGCGACAAAATCAGCATCCTTGTCACCGCGTCCGGAGAGGTTGACCAGAATGTTTTTGTCTGTTGGCATATCTTTGGCGATTTTCATGGCGTGAGCCAGTGCATGAGCACTTTCGAGCGCGGGAATAATGCCTTCCATTCGGGATAATTCCATAAAGGCATCCAGACATTCCTTGTCATCTGCGGTGACATATTGCACCCGTTCAATGTCTTTCAGGTAGCAGTGCTGCGGACCAACTCCGGGGTAATCCAGACCGGAGGCAATCGAATAAACGGGGAGCGGATTGCCTTCATCATCTTGCAGGTTATAGCATTCAAAGCCGTGAATCGCGCCTTTGCTGCCCAGCGTCAGGGTGGCGGCATTATCAGGTGTATCCAGCCCTTTTCCGGCAGGTTCTACGCCAATCATATCAACGTCGTCTTCAAGAAAAGCGGTGAATAAACCGATTGCATTTGAACCACCTCCCACACATGCCATTAAAATATCGGGTAGCTTGCCGTGCTTGTCGAGAAACTGCTGGCGCGCCTCGATGCCCACAACGGTTTGAAAATCACGCACCATTTTGGGAAAAGGATGCGGTCCGACGACCGAGCCAATCGCATAGAATGAGTTTACCGGGTCTTTCAGATACTCTTCAAAGGCGCTGTCTACCGCATCTTTGAGTGTTTTTGTGCCGCGCGTAACCGGCACGATATTGCAGCCAAGAATTTTCATTTTAGTGACATTGGGATGCTCTTTGGCAATGTCGATTTCACCCATGTGAATTTCGCAATCAATACCCACCAGGGCACAGGCGGTTGCCAGCGCAACCCCATGCTGACCCGCGCCAGTTTCTGCCAGCACCCTGGTTTTACCCATGTGTTTGGCAAGCAATGCTTCACCGATACAGTGATTGATTTTATGCGCGCCGGTGTGATTCAGGTCTTCGCGTTTAAGAAAAATTTGTGCGCCGCCCAGTTTCTCGCTAAGACGTTTGGCATGATAGATGGGGCTGGGGCGACCTACATAATTTATCTGAAGATCAACAAGCTCATCCTTAAATGCCTGCGTATTTCTGATTTCCTCGTAGGCATCATTGATTTGATTCATAATTTCAATGAGTTCAGGCGGAATAAGCTGCCCACCATATTCACCAAAGTAACCTTTCTCATCTGGCATTTCCAGAAATTCTTTGCCCATTGTATTCTCCAAAATAAATTAATAACTCTACAAAGGTAGTTTACTTAATCGAAAATTTCCAGATTGAGTAACTGATTTTTCTCTCAGAGGTTATCAGGGGCTAACACTCCAACCCAGTTTGTTTCTCAAAATGTGGTAGTAGTCGTATGATTCGGGGTGCATTAATTGCAATTTATGGGATTTCTCGCGTATGACGATATGATCTCCCGCCTGCAGGTTAATATTCGATTGTCCGTCGAAAGAAACTCTTGCGTTTACATTGCGGTTTTCACACAGTGTGATGTGAATTCGGCTTTCATTGCTGATAACAATAGGGCGGTTGCTCAAGGTATGCGGACATATTGGAACAAGTACCACAGCTTCAAGACCAGGGTGCAATATTGGTCCTCCGCCCGAGAGCGAGTAGGCTGTCGATCCGGTAGGTGTGGCGATGACGATGCCATCTGCGCGTTGTCTGTTAACAAAGTTTTCGTTGACATAGGTTGTAAACTCAATCATGCGTATATCGTTTCTGACATGCAGAACCACATCATTGAGTGCAATACTTCCTCCGAGGCTTTTTTCACCGCGAAAAGCTTCTGCGTATAATAGTGAGCGCGTTTCAATGGTATATTTACCGTGAAGCATCGCTGTTAATTGTTCACTGATTTCAGAAGGCAGTATATCGACCAGGAAACCCAGGCGTCCAAGGTTTATTCCAATAACGGGTATCTCCTTGTCACTGAGCAACCGCCCTGCCTTGAGCAAGGTACCATCCCCACCGACAACAATCGCAAGATCAATGCGCTTACAAAGTTTTTCAGTGTCCATAACTGGAATATCAATAAATTTTGCAGCGTTTTCATCGGCAATAATTTTAAAGTTCTGTTTTTTCAAGAAAGCTAATAATGCGCTCAGCGTGGCTTCAATGCGCTTGTCATTTTCTTTGCAAAAAATCCCGATGGTGGAGAATTGTTTCATGCATGAATCCTGTTTTATACGTTACACTTCAACGCCTATCTTATCCTAAAAGAGAAAATAATGCGGACAGTTCCTTCGGTACTTACTGGTAACTTGTTAATGCTGCTTACTGCTGCTCTCTGGGGCTTTGCATTTGTTGCACAAAAAACCGGCATGGCGCATCTGGGACCGTTTGTTTTTAGTGCCATCCGCTTTGCCATTGGTGCGAGCTGTCTGCTTTTCCTGCTTCGCTGGTTTGGATATAAACGCCTCACCCGGCAGGGAATAATCGCGGGCATTTTCATGGGTGTTGTTTTAACCTTTGGTGCAATGCTGCAACAAATCGGTATTGTAGAAACAACCGCAGGCAAGAGTGGTTTTATCACCTCAATCTATATTTTGCTTATTCCTGTATTCCTTTCATTTTCGGGAAAGCATCTGTCATTGCAGGTTTGGGCTGCGGCATTACTGGTTTTGTCAGGGCTGTATTTTTTAAGCATTGAAGAAGGTGAATTTGACCAGATTAACAAGGGTGATATATGGGTGTTAGCTTCTTCGGTTTTTTGGGCAGCACATATTCTGTTGATAGAAAAGGCGGTAAAACGCCATGATCCATTACGTTTGTCTATCGTACAATTTTATACCTGTTCGTTATTGTCTTTGGCGGGTGCCTTTATTTTTGAAGATATGATTTGGTCTGATATAAAAAGCGGTATTGTCGGCGGCTGGCTGGAATTAGCGTATGCGAGCATTGCCTCGGTTGCTATTGCGTATACATTACAGGTATTTGCACAGCGTTCGGTGCCCTCACACCATGCGGCATTAGTATTGTCACTTGAAGCTGTTTTTGCTGTGATCGGTGGTGTTTTGTTATTGAATGAAGAACTGACCTTGCGAATGATTCTGGGTTTTTTGCTGATGTTTGCAGGTATTATTCTGGCGCAGTGGAAATTTTCCTCCGGGAATCTGCCTGAGAATTAAGCCCCAAGTTTCGGAGTAATGCTAGATTTGAACTCCGAAACTGGAATCTCCTTTTATTTCCGTATTCCCGGAAGGCTCTCAATTATTCAGAAATCTTTTGCACTTTTGTTTCAACCGCTGGAGGGCGAACCGGATCGGTAGTCACAGCAACCGGATACCAGAGTGTTTTTCCCTGAATAAAGACAGGGGGACGACCAATGTGCATAAAGGGTTTACCCTCTGCGATAATTGCCTGATAGTCCTTGTACATATACATCTGTGGTGCGGGGGAAGGCGCAGAAAAAGCATTTAAACGCGCTTTGGGTGCATTTTTTCCGTTGGCTTCCACAGTGATCTGTATATGCTTGTTGTTTTGCAGCAGTGCCTTGAGCTTTTCTATAGTTGCCGGATCTGTTTTGCCACTAATGCTGTAGAACATATCGGCATTTTTATTGCTGGATGATTTAACCTCAGCTTTTACTTTCAAATAAGGATTTCTTAGCAGATTGACCAGCATTTTGGCTGTTTTTAAATCGGTACTTCCATGAACTGTATAAACAGGTGTATCAGTATTGTTTGCTGATGATCTTTTATTTGGGGAGGCTAAATGAGCTTCAGCTTTTACTTTCAAATACGGGTTTCTTAGCAGATTGACCAGCATCTGTGCGGTTTTCAAGTCTGTAGTTCCACTCGCTGTATAGGTCTTGTTATCCATGGGAAAACTGGGTGCTACACTGTTGTCCGGCTTGTTCGCAAACGCGACTCCAGCGGTGAGTACGGTGGTTGCTACAACAAGACTGTTTTTGGAAAATAGTTTCATGTGATTCTTAATCCCCTTGATGTTATGATGTTATTTGGCTACCAGTTAATTATAGACTTAATCAGCGAGAAAATAAGATCAAATTTATCGAAGATAAGAAAATTTTCTCATTTATTGATTTGAGTTATTTCAGGAAGCCCTTTTGTTTGCCACTAAACTTGTGATGCCTGTGAATACTCTTTTGAACTGTACCCAGGTAAAGCGTTTTAAGGAGTAAAAATCAAACCGGGGGATTTCCATATCACCGACAATAATGTCTTTATCCTGATTATAGGTATGAAAACTTAAGGCAGGAAAATCAGGCTGGAGAGTTTCAATTGTTTTTTCCCTGTAACCACCCTCAATCTGTATCAGCTTATTGATATGAAGCTTGTGCCCATAGCGTTTTCCGCAATTTTGTGCCACACGGTAAATGGCATCCCCCTCTTTTATAAAATGCCCGCCCATTCGCGCGTTTGTTACATCTGAAACTACGGGTTCGTCATACAGTTTTTTGAAAGGCTTTGTGAGCAGCTCGGGCGACTTGTAAATGGAAAGCTCATCATTGCATCCTGCGCCCTTGCTTATTTCTGTGGTAAACAAATACCAGCCATCACTGGTTTTTAGTGGAGTTGAGTCTACCGCCTGAATATCAAGCAGTGTTTTGTTTTTCTGCCACTGATAGGGAAATGAAGTGCATTCATACAGATCCACAGAACCAGCATCAGCACTTTCCGGAATCATGTAGAACCTGCCATTTTCTTCAAAGATGCAAGGGTAGGACAGATGATATTCTTTTTTCAGTATTATTTTTGGATTGATCAGTTTGGCATTTTCAGGATCAAGTTCGGCAACCATTAAATAACCATGCCAATCCTTGAATTGTAACTCTTCATAGAAAATGTAATAGGTGTTGTTTTTAAAAATAATAAAGGGATCCGCCTGGAATACACGCGAGTCCGGGATAATTTTTTTCCACGTTGAATCATCTTTATGTCTGAAAACAATCACCCACTGAACGGGAATAAAAGCATCAAACAATTTTTTGGTAAATGATAATAATTTGTAAGCCGTTTTTTCGATTTTGGGCAGCTCTGAACGCTCGTATTCAAGCTGCGTTTCTTCAATCCCGAGGCGTTCACAAAACAGCCTGATTTTGTCTCTGGCACTTTGCAAGGTATTAGACAGCGCTGTCTGCCCTGCTGACAGGCTCGCTGTTTTTATGATTTCTCCATCTTTATAAAATTCCAGTTTAATATGATTTTTAAAGACGGCAGCTTGATAAATACCTCTCTCAAAACTGGATTTTCCCGCTATTTTAAGCGAATAGGTATGCGGCATTTTGCTAGTCCGGATGCTTTAATAAACAGAGGATAAACAGAGGCTACAAGCTTGCCTGCACCTGCCTGAGTTTAGGATTATTCTGTATATTTTGCTGATGCAGTGCCTCATACAGATCCTCATGCTGTTTGACCTGTTGCTCCAGGGTAAAATTATCCAGACAGCGTTGTCGCGCCGCCTTACCCAGTTTTTTAAACTCTGCCTTATCCATTTCTACCATTTTCTGCCAGGCAGCAGCCATAGCCTGATCGTCCCTTACCGGAGTAATCAAGCCAGTATCACCGATAATATAATCATTATCACCAACATCAGTTGCAACACAGGGGACTTCAGAAACCATCGCTTCACCCAGGGTAAGCGGAAACGCTTCGCCCAAAGAGGTCAGCGTAGCCAGATCAAAGGCATTAACGACATCAGGAATATCCTGGCGATTGCCAAGCATGTGAACCCGCTCCTGCAAACCAAGCTCTGCTCGCAGGGATGTCAGCTCCTGATTATTTTCATCGACATTTGTGCCAACCAGCATGTAATGAACCTCAGGATGTTTTTTAGCCAGAATAGCAGCAGAGTGTAAAAAACCAATATGGTTCTTCTGCCGATGAAAACGTGCAATCTTGCCAATAACAAAAGCATCTTCGGGAATACCCAAACTGCGGCGAATTTCCATGCCCTTTGGTTTATTGGGAAAACAGCGGCTGGTTTCAACGCCATTAGGAATTACAATTGCCTTGCTGTTATCAAAGCCCCAATCGAGATGTTGTTCCTGATTCAGGTGGGAAACGTACATAATACACTCAGGCGACTTTGACATCAGACCCCACAGGCGAAGTTGCATACGCTTTCTGACAGGCTCTTTGTCGTAGTGCTCAAGCGGCTCATGCACAGTCCAGATAACAGGTGGTTTTTTGGGTAGAAAACGTCTGAAAACAGTGCCAACCACACCGCCTTCATACATTGTGCCGTGAATCACATCAGGATTAAATTCCTTCAGCAGCGTATAGGCTCTGCGGATATTAAAAGGCGTTTGCTTAAGCGTCAGCGACTCAACAGGAATACCCAGTTCACGGATGCTATCCGCCAGATAAGTTTCCCGATCAAGTGAAATAAGCATCATTTCAAACTTGTTTTTATCCAGCTCACTCAACAAGCGCCGGAGCTGTACTTCAGCGCCACCTGTTTCCAGTCCAGTAGAGATATGGGCAATCTTGATCATTTTCTTCGCCTTTTGTTTTGCGTTGTTTTTATTCATTTGATCTAGTATCTCACAGGCTTGCATAATGTCTGAAAAATTAGCAGACAAGCGGGCTTATATAAGGGACAGCGCAACAACACCGCAATGCCTTGATGGCAAAAACAAGAAACATCCCTGATTACAACCCATCCCCCCTGTTTTTTACATATTTTGCATTTAAACAGCCGCGGAGTTGTGTAGCCATGCGCAATCAACCATAACCGAGGTTTAAATCTGGTCGGTTACGTAAACTCCACCAACCCTACATGCTGTCCTCTGTCCTCTGCCACCCATCCCCCCTGTTTTTTATACATTTTGTCTATAATTTATATGCTGATGCTTGAAAATAAGACAATGCCCATCATTATACAGCCTATGAGTTCTCCACCTGATATAACTGATCGCGCCAGACATCTACTCAAGGTCTTAATCGAAGGCTATATTGAAGATGGTCAACCCATTGGCTCAACATTGCTGGCAAAACGTAGCGGACTGGATTTGAGTCCGGCGACCATCCGCAATGTCGTTGCATCGCTGGAAGAAGCAGGCTATGTTCATTCGCCGCATACCTCCGCAGGACGAGTCCCTACCACACAGGGATATCGTCTGTTTGTTGACACACTGCTTAATGTTAAACCACTTGATGATATTGATTTTCACTCGCTGGAAATTCAACTGGACAAAAGTTCATCAAGCGATCTTGTTCACTCAGCTTCAAATATGCTTTCAGGGCTAACCCAGCTGACCGGCATAGTCATGGTGCCATTATTGGAAAACCGTGCAATCCGCCAAATTGAATTTGTAAAACTATCAGAAAAACAAATACTTGCCATACTGGTCATGTCAAACAATGACATCGAAAACCGCATGCTTCAGTTGCAGCAAGAAGTTAATACTACTGAACTACAACAAAGTAGCAACTACCTTACTGAAATTCTTGCTGGAAAAACCATGCAGCAGGCAAGATCTATTCTGCTGGAAGAGATGGAACAGGTGCGTCAGGACATGAACAGCATAATGCTCTCCGCTATCAGCCTGGGGAAACAGGCGGTTTCCGGTCTTGCCGATTTGCCGCCTGAAGACTATGTGGTCGCGGGACGCACCAAGCTGATGGACTATGATGACCTCTCGGATGTGAATAAACTGCGTCAGTTATTCAATGCCTTTAACCAGAAGCGGGATATTTTAGGTTTGCTGGATCGCTGCATAGATGCTGAAGGAGTGCAGATATTTATCGGGCGTGAGTCAGGACACGAAGTCTTTGATGACTGCAGTGTTATTACATCGCCTTACCAGATAGATGAATCGCATGTTGGTGTCCTTGGCGTGGTAGGTCCAAAAAGAATGCGCTATGACCGCGTGATTCCTGTTGTTGATATTACGGCACGCTTATTATCATCGGCGATGCAAAATAAATAATTCAGGTTTCGCTACGACTCATGTATTCGGCAGATTTCCGGGAGGCTGATCAATGAACCTCCTGAAATAGTCTTGTGCCTAAATACACCCCATTAAGTTTGCTTTATTTTTTTCAGGAGTATAATAAACCCATCCCCCCTGTTTTTTATATATTTTCCTAAAGTCAGATTTAAAACATTTAATGGATAAGAGATAATATTCCACGAACGGAACATAGCCTCAAGGATAATAAATATGAATATTTTAATAAGGACTCGATGGTTTTTGCCTGCTTTTCTGGTTTTTCAGATAACGTTTTTTTTGTCTGCCCCCGTGTTTGCAACAAATAAATCACTCCATGCCAGCCTTTCGCAGGCAACTAATAAGCGCTTTAATAACGATTATGCGTTTAAAAAGTGCCGGGCTTTGCAGGCAAAACCTTTTAACAGGAAAAGCAAAAAGAAAAAAGCGATTATTATTGGTGACAGTCAGGGGTGTGATTTCCTCAATAGCGCACTTGAAAATGGCTATTTAAGAAATTATCAAATTCAGTTCCATTTTATTCCTTATCCCTGCCAAAGAGTGCCAGGAGAATATATATCAAGATATATTCAGCCAAAGCACCGGCGCTTTTGCACAACCAAAGGGCGCACAGATACACTAAAGCAAGTAAAAAAACATATAAAAGATGCAGACTTAATTATTTTCGCCTCACTATGGAAGCCACAGGTCGCTGAAAAATTACCAAAGATTATCAGTTATCTGCATATACAAAAACATCAGAGACTGATTGTTATCGGGAACAAATTTTTTGGCAATATGTCGATTCAGGACTATTTTCACATGAGCACCAAAGAGCTTCGCTCACTCAGAAATAATGTGGGAACCAAAACACTGGAAATAAATTCTATCTTGCGAAAGCGCCTGCATGGTCGAGTCGCTTTTATTGATCCACATCAACTGGTTTGCGGCAATCACTCCACCAGTTGCCCTATCTTTACCAATGACCTGAAATTAATTTCTTATGATGGCAGACACTTGACCAAGGCAGGTGCTCGCTATATTGGCAAAATATTATTTCAACGATCCGTACTGGGCAGGATATAAGCTCTCGGGGACGTAATAATTGGCAGTAATCTTCTCTTGTTTTGTTTAATGTTTTGCTCAAGAGCAAGGCAAAAGCGTGCGGTTTAATAAATGAGCTCCTTTAACGCAGCTCTTGGGCAAACTGAGTAGTTACTTCTACGAAAGATAATCCCGAAATACACCAATCAGTACGCCTTGTATTTCTACCATATCGGCAGGATAAAACATGGATTGCATCTGGCTATTTGCCGGTCGTAATTCAACCACTCCGGTTTCTTTTGGATAATAATATTTAAGTGTTGCTTCGTAACGATCAACGAGCGCAACGATAATATTTCCTTCTCTTGCATAATTTTGCTTTTGTATTACAACATAATCTTCATCCCAAATGCCTGCCTCTATCATTGAATCCCCGGAAATTTTTAGCACATAGCGATTCGGACCACTGAATAGCTGTGCCATATTAATGTTCTGCTGATCCGGTATGGCTTCAATGGGACAGCCTGCCGCAATGCGCCCCATATAGGGCAGGCTGTTTTCGTCTTTAATAAAGTGATTTTTTAGCTGGTAGGCTGATTTTCCTTCTGCTTCTTCCAGATAGTCATTGTTGATTAAAGCACGGATGTGTTTATGGATGGTACTGCGTCCTACGCCTATTTCCTGACCTATTTCTTCCAATGTCGGCAGGTATCCCATTTGTTGTGCTAAATGCTGAATTGTTTGCAGAACAAGTGCCTGTTTTGACGTAAGCATGATATTCTCTCCAAAGTTCTCTCTTTGTTGCTTAGTCTTATTTATAGCGAACAAAAAACAAACTTTCAAGTTTTTTCTGTTAAAATGCCTTTTATCATTTTCTATAGAAAAAAACGATAAGCGTAGAAATGCTTGTTTTTTACATTATGAGTTTAT
>JALVDQ010000263.1 GCA_027008885.1 Thiotrichaceae bacterium
TTGATACGGTAGAGTTTATACATGTAGTAAGAGCCAGCTGCAAAACCTGCAAGCCCCAGTAATGCGGACAGACCCGCGAGGAAGTCCGTAAAGCCGTTATCGAAAAATGAGAAAAAAGTATAGCCTGCTAAGCCTGCAAAAAAAGCAGACACGCCAGCAATCTCACGACTCAAAGGTGAATATCGCAGGTTATTGAAACCACGATAAAAACGGTGCGGTTTACCGAGGTGCATATTCAGTTTATAAAGACCTGCGGTCATTAATACAAGCATCACAAGCAATAATGGAACAAAGGCACTGGATTGTTTAACGGTTTCTATTGCAGCCAAATCAAAGATCCAGTCGCCCAGTGTTAGCATTAAAAAAGCTCCCATTACTGCCTGGGCAGACAAGGTAAACAAAACATGCGCATTTTCATGTGAGCTTAGCAGTGTTTTTAAACCCCAGTGTTTTTGCTTGCCGTGTTTTTCATCCAGCACCGGTTGATACTTACCTGCATCATCGTCGCGGTGGTATTTTATCGGTGTTGAATCAACCCGTTTCATGTCCCGATTAAGTGTTTTGGTTTGCTGAAAACGAATATTGGGATGGGTGATATTGTTATCAGGAAACCCCGGAATTGTTTCATCAAGCTGAGTACGACCTTCGGGGGTATTCTCAATTACACCAAACTCCAGCGCATTTCCCAAACAGGCAGACACGCAGGCAGGCTTTAGCCCGACTTCGAGGCGATCTACACACATATTGCATTTGCTTACCTGCCCTTTTACCGGATCAAGCTGCGGTGCATTGTAGGGGCAAACCCAGGTGCAATAGCCACAGCCAAAACAAATATCAGGGTCTTGTAGCACTGCACCGTATTCAGCAAATTTGGTATAGGCGCGCGTGGGGCATCCCTTCAGGCAAACGGGATCATCGCAGTGATTACATGCCATTGAAATATTCAGACGACGATAATCGGGGTATGTCCCCCCTTCAACAAAACCCACAGAACGAAATGCAATATGCCCGGGGTTGTCATTTTTTTCAGAACAAGCAGCTTCGCAGGCATGGCAGGCGATACAGTTATCCGCTGTAAAATAAAAACCATGTTGTTTGTAGCGGTTGGGGTTGTCGCCAATCGCATCATCATTATTAATATTCAGACTTTTATTGCGCAGCGCAGAGCCTTCCGGGGTTAGCTCAATAAGCTGTCCGTAGCGATTGTTTTTCTTGCTGTCTTTATCTTGTAAAAAAGCATACTTAGGCTCATCTTCTCGTACTTGAAACATGGTTTTAACTCTAAAAATTACTAACGAGACCTGATTTAAAAATCAAATCCCTTAATTAAAAAAATCAGATTGAGGCAAAAGGAGGAGCAATCCCCAATCTGATAAAGCCGTTGCGAAACTAAACTAAAATGCGCGCATTTCCATACTCAACTTTGCTGCTTCCTGCTGATTCTGGATTCGCTCAATCCTTACGGCTGATTGTTTATAAGCAGGTTGACGCGAGTGCGGATCGAGCAAACCAAGGGTCAGTCGGTTGGCACAGTCATGAAAATGAAATGGCACAAATACCATATTTTTAGGTACCCGATGTGTTAATTGCGCCATTACAATCGCATCTGAACGTGGTGATACCAGGCGAATATAGTCACCAGCAATAATACCTAATTCTTTAGCTGCATCAGGGTTCATCTCGGCAAACGGAATTGGAGAATATTTGTTGTTGTTGCTAAGCTTTCCGGTCTTTGTACGACCATGCCAATGTTCGATAAGACGACCCGTATTTAGCCAGAAAGGGAATTTTTCATCAGGTACTTCATTATTATCGATAAATGGCAGTGGAATCAGTTTTGCCTTGCCATCAGCATAACGAAAACTGGCTTCTTCGGTATATAGTCGCACCCCACCCTTTGCAGGGGCTTCACCAGCCTCAGCCTGTTCTTTGGTGTATGGCCATTGAATGCCGCGATTTTTTTCAATCAGTTCATGTGTCATGCCGGAGTTATCAGATAAGCGACCATGCGATAATTCACCCATTTCAAGGAATATATCGGCGGCTTTTTCAGGGAAATTCAGTTTTTCCTTGTCATCTTTCTCGGCATTAAAGCGTTCTGCCATGCGATTAAATATCCACAGATCAGGTTTTGAATTTCCATGCGGCGCAATCACGGGTTTAACTACGTTAATGCGGCGTTCGGTATTGGTCATCACGCCATCTTTTTCAGCCCAGGTGCCTGCTGGCAAGTAAACGTGTGCATATTGTGCGCTTTCGGTGTCTTCATAACAGTCCTGCACCGCACAAAATTCCAGCTGCTCCATTGCCTTGCGAATGCGTGCCGTATTCGGCAGCGAGCTCATGGGATTGGTCGCAATAAGCCACAAACCCTTGATCTGCCCAAGTTCCATTGCCTGATAAATATCAGTTTGATACATGCCACGTTTTTTGGGGAAAAATTCTGGATCAACATTCCAGAATTTGGCAATGTCTTCACGGTCTTGTGGATTTTCAAGATAGCGATGATTGGGTAAACCAGAGCAGGATGACCACTCGCGCGTACCCATTGCATTACACTGCCCTGTAATTGAAAGCGATGTACCGCCTGGTTTGCCAATATTGCCAGTGATGAGTGCAAGATTATTAATTCCTACAACACCATCAGAGCCGTGGGTGCTCTGGTTAATACCCATCGTCCAGATTTGCATGGCTGCCGGTGCTTTGGCGAAGGTGCGCGCCACAGCACGAATGGTATCCTCATCAATACCGCAAATTCTGGCGGCTGTTACTGGATCATACTTGGCAACTTCGGCTTTAAGTTCTTCCAGACCATTGGTATTTTTTTCAATGTAATCCTTATCTTCCAGACCTTCATCAAAGATAACGTGCATCATTGAATTCATTAGCACCACATCGGTGCCTGGTGTGACGGTAAGGTGACGATCTGCATTCTGTGCCAGCATGGTGACACGCGGATCAACCACAATCAGCGTAAATCCCTTTTTCTCCTGCGCTTCTTTCATGCGCCAGTAGATAATTGGGTGTTGCTCTGGCAGATTTGAACCCCAAGCGATCAGGACATCACAATGTTCAAAATCTTCATAACACCCCGGAGGTCCATCCGAGCCAAATGAGCGTTTATAGCCAGAAACGGCAGATGCCATACATAGCGTGGTATTACCGTCGTAGTTATTTGTACCAATTAAGCCACGGGTGAGTTTGCCGAGTGTATAAAACTCTTCGGTAAGCATTTGCCCTGTCGAAATAACCGCAATTGAATCCCGCCCGTATTTTTCCTGGATGCGACGCAGTTCAGAATAGGTTTTATCCAGTGCTGTATCCCAGTCGGTTGTCTGCCACTCATCCGAGAAGCTATTGCGGATTTTGGGCTCAGTACCGCGCCCTGCGGATTCAAACAATTCGTGTTCAAAGATGCCTTTTAAACAAAGCTTGCCACGATTGACGTCCGCACCACCAACACCGCGTGATGAAACCGCCCTGCCTTCAGCATTTAAGCCAACTTCAATAGAACAACCTGTAGAACAATAGCCACAGGTAGCATATTTCCACTCTTTGACTTCTTTATCGGCAATTTTGACAGGATTTTTTTTGCCACGACCAAATAACATATAATTTCTCTGTAATTCACATATTTCGCACCATAAAGATGCATTGAATAAAACTTTGAACCGGTATTGTTCAGAGAGCATTCAAAGTTATTTGTATACTTCAAACGCAGGTTCAATAATGTGAATTATTAAGCAAATTACATGCCAAATATAGCTTTAACCTGTCGCTGCTGGACTAATGACACCCGTGTAAATCAGGTAAAGCAAAATAATTCCAAACAGGATTCGGTAGACACCAAAGGTTACGAAGGTAAATTTTTCGAGAAAGCGTATAAACAGCTTCATGGTGAAGTAGGCAACAATAAATGAGACCACAAAGCCAATTGCGAGCGAGGTAAAATCAGCCCCGCTAAACTCTTTGTAATGCTTTAAAAAGTCATAGCCACTGGCAGCCGCCAACACAGGCAAGGCGAGTAAAAATGAAAACTCGGCACTTGCTTTTCGGCTTAGACCCGCCAGTAATGCGCCTACAATAGTAGAGCCTGCGCGACTGGTTCCCGGGATCACGGCAAATACCTGCGCAATGCCAATTAATGCCGCCTGCTTAATGCTTATATCCTCAACATCAAGTGTTCGGGGAACTCTGTTTTTCTGAAAATACTCCAGAATCAAAAAGATAATGCCGCCGATAATAAACATAATCGCAACAACCTGTACTGAAAACAGTGCTTTTATCTGGTGGCTAAACAGAAAACCAATAATTGCTATGGGTAAAAAGGCAATAAACAGCTTGATCCATAATTGAAAATGCTTTGGATGAAACTTGTCTTTATAATTGGCAATCACAGCAAGAATGGCAGAAAGCTGAATAATAACTTCAAATGCTTTATTTGCTTTGGTCTGGGGCAAGCCCAGTAATTCGCTTCCAACAATCAGATGCCCAGTGGATGAAATGGGCAAAAATTCAGTAATACCCTCAATAATGCCCAGAATAACTGCGTGAATTATATCCATAATTTTTATTTAGTATTTTCTTTGATAACAGGGCGGGCGATTGTATCAAAGCTGCAATCATTTCACACGATTAAAAAGGCTTATTGGGGCTTATTGCTGTATCTAGTTCAAGAATAGGAACTCCGAAACTTGAGTTATAGGATTACCAGGATTCAGCAACCCCTGGTATAAAACTAACAGGTTCTTCTACCACGGGTTGATTTGTCCGGCGTTTTTCTTCTATTTCCTCTGCGGTTGGTCTTTTTATTGCGGTTATTTCTGCCAGTGTATCGCGTAATTCCTGAATATAGGCATTGGTTAAAATGGCGATACTGGCATAAAAATCGGTGCTACAGCGTTGTGATACCAGGCGGCAAAAGTCTTCAATCCATAACAACAGATGTTCATCCATGAACATTGTTGCATCCTGCATTCTTTTTAGCTGCGGTATTTTGCTTATTTTACTGCTAATGTCGGCTTGAGGATCAAGCAAGGTGGCAATGAACTGTAATTGCAGTACCAGATGATCTTCGGAGCGAATCCGCCAGTTCTCTGTCTTTAAGCCGTATCGCTTAAACCATTCCCTGATTTGAAACATCGGTTCTTGCTGTATGAGATGATCTTCATCCAGCCACACTGATTCAAACGGCGAGGCATGCAAGCTGTGATTTAAATAAATATCAGCATAGTCTACTGCCAGCTGATCCAGTGTGGTTTGATCAAGTTCTTCAGGAAGCTCATGCAAGGCAGCTTCAACAAAACGCTGGGGCTCAAAAATTCCCTTTGTTTTTTCATCTGTTTTATCATCTTCCTGGCATGCAATCAGCATGCCCAGATTGTACGGAAAGTTAACGTCCTTCAATGCACTAATCAAGTCGGCATCGGCTTCCTTGTCATGCAGAGCGGCGATTTGTTGCAAATCCTGGGAGACTGCCTCACTCCATTCCAGAAGTGTGGCAGTGTCAGTGTAACTCTCCTCTTCCGCCACTTTCGTCTCTTCGGTCAGAGGTGTTACATTAGTCATCAACCACTCCCTTACTGTGAGGAACAAATACAATCGAAGGATTAGTCAGCTCAGGATTGGCAAAGTTTTTAACCGCCTTGACTACCTTGTCATTGCCGCCCATTGCTTTGGTTTCGTACTTGCCTTCACGAAGTTGATCAATCGGACCAATATCCAGCACGCGCATCATACATGCCATCACACAGTAAGGTTTGCGCCCGGCATCAATCTCGTCCACACACATATTGCATTTTTTGACGATTTGCTCTTCAGGATCAAACTGTGGTGCGCCATACGGACAGGCAGCTTCACAGCGACGACAACCAATACACAGGGTAGAGTCAATATCCACAATGCCGTCTTTTTTGCGCTTGAAGATGGCTCCTGTCGGACAAGTCGGCAAACAGGCGGGTTCTGCACAGTGGTTACAGGAAAAATTCACCTTGTAAGCATAAACATCAGGATAGGTTCCACCTTCGATGTATTGCACACGTCTAAAGCGAGGTCCCGGAGGTAAACCGTTTTTATCCTTGCACGCCATTTCACAGGCGCGACAGCCAATGCAATCGACATTATTGTGAATAAAGCCCAACTGCATTTCAGGAACAACAGGCGTGTAAACCTCTTTCTTTTTACGCTTGACTGCCTGCTTAATGACCGCTTTCTTTTCTGCATCTAATTTAGCCATTTCTATTCCTCCTTATAGATCACGTCTGAAAACGTGAGAACGGGCAGTTGCCAGATCATCCCAGCCAGGACGATGGTCAAGCTCGGATTTTTGAACATTCGCCAATACCGTGTTATAGGCAAAAGCACCTGCGGGACTGGGATCATCTTTGGTCAGAAGATCAGGATTACCCGCACGATCAACACCATTTTCATCCAGATCATGCCATGCGCCTTCATATACAACCAATACACCTGGCATACAGCGTTCAGAGACATAAGCAGGCAAAACAATTTTGCCGCGATCATTAAAGACCTCAACAATATCACCTGTTTTTATGCCCAGTTTTTTGGCATCAGAGGCGTTGATGGTACATTCCTGCTCATAGGTTTCACGCAACCAGCTACAGTTGTTGTAGATGGAGTGTGTGCGCCAGCGAGGGTGCGGTGAAACCATGTGGAATGGATATTTTTTGGTTTTTTCTTTTTTGCCCAGATACTCCCACGGTTCAATCCATTTCGGAATGGAGGGAACATGGTAACCATATTTGGTTTTTGTCCAGTCACTAATACCCGCCAGTTCACCATTGAGTATTTCGATTTTGCCAGAGGGTGTCTGAAAGGGCTTACCGTGTTTAATTTGCTCTTCAAAGGCAACATGTGGCTTATGCAGCTTGAATTTATAAACACCGTATTTCTTGAAGTCCTCCCACGACATATCAACATTCTGGCGTTTCATCACCTTATTTTCCCACCAGTCTTTCAGATAGGATTCATCCACCGCATCAGGATTTTCAAAATAATCATTACCAGCGCGCGGATTAAAGGTATTCGCCATTCTGGGACCACCAATACGGCGCAATAGCTCGGTAAACACCTGAAAATCCGTTTTGCTCTCCCCCATAGGTTCAATCACCTTAGGACGATGAATATAGTAATGACCTTTATACCAGGGAAGTGCGGCATCGTGTCGCTCAAAGTGTGTGGCTATCGGGAACAGCACATCCGCATAAATCGCTGATGGCGTAATGGTTGAATCCATACAGACCACCAAATCCAGCTTTTGAATCGCCTCTATTTCTTTATTGATATTGGTGAGCTGGTTAAACCAGTCTGAACCCTGCCAGAAAATCGCGCGGATATTGGGAACGACACCATCCAGATTATCATTGCGTGGCCATAAACCGGCTTCCTCACGCTTTACATTGGGATAATTTAAAACAATATGCGCCCAGCGATCAGACTTGATAGAAGCCCACCATTTATTTGCATATTGATCATAGGGGTAGGCAACACCTTCAGCATGCCATGATTTTCCTACACCTTCTGCACAGCCGCCTAAAATACCAATATTGCCCGTCATGGCTTGCAATGCTGCACCCATACGGCTGTATTGTTCGCCAAAGGCATTGCGACCAGGAGCCCAGGATGCTTTTAGTGCGGCGGGCTTGGTGGTGGCATACATATCAGCGAGCTTGATAATGTCTTTGGCAGGTACGCCACAAATTTCAGCAGCCCATTCGGGGGTTTTGGGTATGCCATCGTATTTACCCAAAATATAGTCTTTAAAGTTTTCCTTGCCGTTAGCTGAATTGGCTGCCCAGTTTGGCATGGTTCCAGCATCCATACCTTGCACAAACTTATTAATAAACTCCTGATCTTGCAGGTTTTTACTAAAGATATAGTGCGCCATACCTGCCATCATTGCAGCATCGGTATTGGGTTTGATGGGAATCCACCAGGCATCATAAGCGGCAGCAGAATCAGTATATTGTGGATCAACCACCACAAATTTACAGCCATTTTGCTTTGCCATGCGCATATAATAAAACGTATTGCCACCGTGAAAGGTATAGGCAGGATTCCAGCCCCACATAATGATCAGCTTGCAGTGTGCGTAAGCATCGTCTTCATTACCATCGTGAATGGTGCCAAATGTCCAGCGGGAACTGGTTGTCGTACCCTGGTAGGAAGGAACCGACCATGAACTGGTACGGCAACCAAAAACGCCCAGAAAGCGGCCCAGCAGACCTTCAATCTGGTCAGACTTATGCAAAACACCGTAAGATGCCCCTGCATAACTCTGGTCAAGTATGGCTTGAGGTCCATACTTGTTTTTTATTTCAATCATCTTTTTTGCGGTGAAGTTAAGCGCCTCGTCCCAACTTACCCGTTTAAATTTGCCTTCGCCGCGTTTACTACCTTTAACGCGCATCATGGGGTAAAGCAGGCGCTCCGCCGAATAAAGACGCTGGCGATAGGAACGTCCACGCAAACAGGCGCGCAATTCCAGTTCATCCGTTTCATCTTTACCGAAATGACCACCCTTTTGATAGCTACCGTCATCGGTAGACAAGCGCACAATCACATCCCCTTTTTTGTGTGCAACCAGCATGTGACGTGATCCACAGTTATGCGCACAGGATGTTACAACGGTTTCCAGCTCATTGTCTTTTGGATAGGGCTCATAGGCAAAAGCCTCTGCCTTTTTTGGTGTCAGGCTTAACAAGCTACCCGCACTGAGTGCTGCGGCACCGCCTGCCGTTGTCTTTAAAAAAGAACGACGGGATTCATTCAGTTTTTTGTTTAATCGGGGAAATTCCTTAAAATTTATCCCTTTATGATTCTTTGTCATGATCTCATCCTCACTTGGTTTTTACATCGTTAAGAAAACGAGCCTGCGACTCTGTTGGGCGATTTTTTGCCCATTCGGGGATTTCTTTTGCCATTCCCGGCCAGGCGTGACGGGGATAAGGATAAGAGATTCGATACCAGGCACGACCTCCATGACAGCCATAGCAAACATCTCCATTGGTTTTCCCTGCCTCTTCAATAGCTTCAGGCTTGAGAAAATTAACCTTGTGACGATTGGTACGGAACACCGCATGACATGCCATGCAATTATTGCCAAAGGCTTTACCTGCTTCAGTCCAGGGACCTGTCAAACCAGTCATGTGTTTCCATGGGAATTGACCATGACACATTAAACATGTATTCGGATCAACCATTTTACGCATTGCAGGTGCATGAGGACTGTCAGCCGAAGAACCAACGGTTTCTTCTCGCGGGTCATTACCCTGATGACAGGTATTACACTTCATATCCATCAGTTTTTTAGCTAATGGACCAAGCAGATGACGACGATGGAACGTATCCTGCTCGCCTTCGTAAGTATTTAGCGTTTCATACCACGCCAAAACTTCTGATTTTTTGACTCCGGCAGGTGATGTTTCTCTGGGCTTTCTGTCCAGGATTTCTTTGTGACATGCCAGACATTGTTCATTCGTGGCAGAATCAATTGCTGGTTTAAAATGAATTGGATCCCATTTAGCACGATGATAATTTTTTCCTTGTGCTAGCGCTTTGTCGGCTGCAACGACGCTGCCCGTAGACATGGCAGCACTCAGTAATAAAGTCGCTAACATAAAAAAGTGATTCTTTTTCATGTTTTTTTCCTTTGACTTTAGATGCTTTAATCTAAATCTGCATAAGCATCTATTTGATAATCTTTTAAAAATTGGTGGCGTGTGAGTATAGAGGGTTAAACCAGCCTGCCCGGGAACACCAGGATTTCCTCCCCGGACAAACTGTTAGCACTTTTCCTTACTTCTTCTTTTCCTCAACAGGTGGTTTCCAGGTTTTTCCGCTCATACCGGACATGCCGCCCATACCTGACATGCCGTTCATTCCGGACATGCCTCCCATGCCCGACATTCCGTTCATACCGGACATGCCACCCATGCCTGACATTCCGTTCATACCGGACAT
>JALVDQ010000264.1 GCA_027008885.1 Thiotrichaceae bacterium
TGTAGCCAGGCGACGCAAGCGTACCTTTAGGTTCAACAATTTCATCCAGAATATCCCTAAATGCCGCAGCAAGTGCATCCGGATCTGTTGCACTAAAATAGCCATCTTCCACCTTGCCGGTAGCCGGGTCATCATCAATAGTTTCAAGATGTTTTAAATAATTTTGTGCAGCTTCAGACAAGTTAGCGCCAAATCCGATGGTATAGGTTTTTATGGTCTGCATACCATCCAGATTACTATTATCATGATCAGCAATATAACGGGTCAACTCAGGTCCACATTTTCCAGCTGTAAAGCCATCCGGACTATCTTCACAGTCTGGCACTGCAGCAGCAAGCACACTAGTTCCAGTATTACCCTGTAAAAGCTGAGCAAAAGGCCCTCTACTCTTACCCCAATCTACTCCTTGTGTATTGGCTGCATTTTTATAATAGTATGTAGGCGACCCATCTGACATCAAAACAATATAATTTGACTGGCAGGAGCCTGTAATAGGACTAATATAATTTGGTGCCTCACTATAGTTTCTCTTATGATAATAAATATCATTTGTTATATTATCTCCTGAATATGTGCTTGGGTGAGCACCAACTCCATTTGTCCCATTTGGCGCATCCAGTCCATAGCGCATTTGTTCGCCTCGATAATACAAAGCCGCTTCATAGAGTGCTCCTACAAGAGGTGTACCTCCAACTGCTGTCCAGTCATTAACAACCCCAGACAGATAGCTACGAACAGTTTCATTTGGTCCTGGATAATAAGGCAAACCGTAGACATCACTCTGCGTTGGAATGACTTCCCGAGCCAACGCATTGATATCCGTTAATGGAAATGCAACACCATTAACACCATGAGTACGCCAACCTTCTTGTTTAGTGTACCACTCCCAATACCGACCATTATTTCCAGGTTTTCTATTTGATCTTGGACCAAAACGCATTAGACCCACATTGACATTATCAGGTGCTTCAGCCAATACAGATTCAACCGCATTTTGCAAAATCTCCAGGCGTGATGTACCACTATAATTTGGACTATCTGAATCATGCCCTTCTACATCCCAGTTCATACTGCCTGAATTATCCAGTACAAATAACAAATTTGGCTTGGAAACATTTACTGAATAGAAAACTTCTGTATCATCCGCATTTGTGGCTAAAACTGTTGCCATAACCGAGGTAGTTAAAAAAGTTTTAAGCACCCTGCTTATATTCATCGTGATAGTTTTCATCGTTTTTTCACCCGCACAAATTATTTTAATTTTTAATGGTATTGCTTCTATGTTTATTTATTTAAGTAACTGTTTTTAAATGGATTAGGCTTTTCCTTTCCGGCTCCTCTATTATGCCTGTCATCAGCACCCGTATTTCTTTTTTTAATTATTGCCTCAAAATCGTATAAATCACAGCGGGGGACACTTGGTCCCAGGCTAATAGCCTTGCCATTAAAGCCATTACATTCATAGCGAATATGTCTATCCGTTATTTTTAACTCGACACCCTGCTCTCCCGGCAATTGATACTCACCTGTGGTTTCGGAGAAACTTGCACCATTCGCTCCTGTCAAGGGTTTATACAGCTTCAGAACCGAAGTAATTTCTTTTAGTTTATTCTCTGCCCGCTGAAAAAGCAGGGATTGCTGTTGCTCATTTCCTGCCGCCAATATATCCAGAATAGAAATTTTGGTTGCAGATACACTGACAATAGTCATCAGGGTAAGAAAAATCAAAACTGTAATTAATGTCGCTCCTTGCTGTTTTGCAGAAGAACCATAATAACCACTGCTTACTTCTGGAATAGCCATTATAGAAGTGCTCCCTTATTGCGATTTTCAAGGTTAATTGTTGTTGTATAAACACGAAAAAGGCGACGTAAATCTTTTGTTGCAACACGTCTTCTTACATCCAGTAATGTATACCAGATTTTATCACTTGGCTCTTTCAGGATATCTTTTGAAGAGCGCATCAGCATGGCTACCTGAACACTGCTTACATAACCCCATTCATTACTGGCAGTGATGTCATTTGCCCGGCGATAAGATATCGTGCCATCTGCTTTTTTTATGCCATAAAGAAATTGCAGATATTCCATATTTTCAACTAAGGGTTGTGCGCCACCACGACTACCTTTGCAGTAAAGTGTGCGATTACTCGCCCTTAGCCAGAAGGTACTAAAAATCTTTGCTTCTGTAGGATCTTCCATGCCAGAATCGGGATCGGTACTGCACGAAACCACACGTGGGTTATCGCGCTTGGCACCACCACCAAGACAATCATAATAAACCAGCGCAGCCGGATTCACATTAGCTGTGCCAGGACAGGTAGCAACACCTGGCTTGCACGGGTTATCAGCCAAAGAAACCACCGTCATAACATCCGTTCTTCCTGAATCTCGCGTCCTTTGCCACCAGAGAGGCGTATATAAATCTCTACTAATACCCGCACCGCAGTTTTTGTTTGTCAAAACTCCATCTTCAGGGGTATAAAAAGCGGTTTCCAGGCGAACATTATTAATAGACGGGTAACCCGCATGAAGAATCGTTTGTCTTAAAATATTAATGGCAGCCCGGGCATTTGCATCCATTTCACTTAGCGCTGCTCTTGTCTTGTCAGCTTCTTTGGTACCAATAAAATTAGTCACTACTCCGGCAAGAATAAAAGTACCCAAAGTAATTGAAACAAGAAGCTCGACCAGGGACAAACCCTTTTGTGCATTTATTATTCGGGTATGACGAAACTTTTTCTCTTTGTTTTTATTATTCATAATATTTTTATCATTTATGGAATAATGGAAACAACCAGGTTCTTTGTTTGAAGCTCATTTTCAGTTGCTTGCTGCTGATGAGATTTACCCTCTTTCCAGCTCACTGAAATATGATGCAGTGCTTTTTTTGTATTACAGGCTACGTCACATGACACATTCAAAGTACCATCTGTGAGAAGATTAACGATTCCACCTTCTCTTTTGGTTCCTCGTTTCATGCCACACATGATTTCCTGCAAATCAAATTTTGCGACCTGCTCGGGAGTACAATAGGTTGTTCTTCGACATGCTGTAAGAGCATCAGAACAAGTTACTGATGAGGCATAAAAGCCACCTTTAGCACCTTTAGGGTTAGCTCTCATTCTATCCGCAAGCTCCATCGCATACATTGTTGCAATGGTTCTTGAGTGAGCACCCGCAGTACCTTTTAATGACACAATTTGCAGACCACCAAGACCCAGTAGTCCAATCGACATAACCAGAAGACTTATAAGAACTTCAAGCAAAGAAAAACCCGACTGACGGGAATCGTTTGAAATTTGAAAATAAGACACTTTTGTTTCCAGGTAATTATTTTAATTATTGGGGATATTATACTAAGCAATACTAATATTTTGAATGGAGAATAATAATATTAAGCCGTGTAACTATGTTAAGAATACTACCAATTTTCAGTAAAACATCAACTTTTATCGGTAACAAACCGATAAAAGGCAGAGTAAAGAAAGCAAACTGGAAAGATTAGAGCACAGCTTCTTAGAGCCTGTCTGGGAATATGAATCGAGCGAGGGAAGCTGATTTGAGCGAGATTTTTTATCAATTTGAGGCAAATAGTCATTCTATTTAACGAAAATTGAGGAAAATGCAGCCAAATTCAGCTTTTCCGCAGTAGGCTCACCATTCCTAGACAGATTCTTATTTACAAGGGATTAATTTAATGGCACATTTCTTCCGTGACGCCCATCAACCAGCATTTCGCCCTCTTTTTCTACCGCTTCAGTATCCATGACAACTTGATATAATCCCTTTATAAGCATTGCCATTTTTTTATAATCCATGCGGTCTACTATATCTTCAATCTGTATTTTTTGTTTGCGGTATTTTGCCGTATCCGTCACTAAAATAGCGGGAAAACCCAGACGCTGATAATTCAAATGATCCTGGGAACTGGTCAAATTAAAATTCTCGGGTACATTAAACGAATAAACAGGCAATGGTGAGGCGCTAATAAAGCTTTTCTTCAAGGCTCTGACTTTATCAAAATCCTTCAAACGTGCAATCAAACCAATGTAATCGCCTTTATCGGGGTAAATAAAATTCAAGAATTTATAAGGATATTTCTGACTTTGATCTTTTTCATTAAAACTTCCAACACCATCCAGAGACAGCATCAGGCGCACTTTTTTCTTTGCCTTTAATAATGATTTGGCATGATTATAGCTACCCATATTTTCACGAATAGCGGCTTTCCCCTGGGACAGTGGATAAGCAACCAGTATAACTTTTATGGGTAATTTACTTTCTGATTTAGACAATTGGTGAGCCAGTTCAATCAGGGTAGCAATACCACTGGCATTACCATCGACATCAAGAGAGTCATTTTCAGCATCATAATGTGCGCCAATAACAAAGACTTCTTTCGTATCAGGACCCAGCTCCAGTTCAACATTGCTAAACCGTCCACCAAGCGTTGTATATGCCTGATACTTTGCATCACCAAAACGCTTGAGCTGATCGTATATATAGTGAGCAGTGATATTCAGATTGCCGTATTCAATGGTGCGAGGTGAAAAATCATGGATAAGAGTAGAAACATACGATTTTAGAACGACTTCACTGATATCCGTAGATGTCTGCTTGTCATGCGACCAGGTAAAAGTTGGCACTGTAAATGCAAACCAGAGAATAAATACGACCCCGGTTAGCACCAAAAGCCAGTCAACCACTTTGTGTATGAGATTTTTTACAAATAGCTCAAACATAGAAATTGCTCATCCGTAAGCAAACTGCACTTAATATTCACAAACAAAATATCTCCAGAAGCTTATCTGGAAACCAGTTTTTTCAAAATTTCGTCAATATTATAGTGGCTTATAGAAAAACACTATATATCGTGGTCAAATTTTTGAAAAGTTAGCCCCCAAAGCCTGACCGTGATGAATAATAATGCAGAAATTAATAAAGTTATTGAACTCTCTCACACCAGCCAGCCCATTAAAATCGAATACATACCAATGGGTTATTCTTGCTGATAAGGTGACATTATTCTGAGGAAGCATACCTTCTCCACTATTCCCGGAGAAGCCCCCTACCAACTTCAGATAATATATAATATATTGAGCAAAAAAAAGCCAGCATATTTGCTGGCTTTTACAGGGCGTCAACTTTCTACTTTACAAACTATTAATTCTGGCATTCAAACGGCTTTTATGGCGCGCAGCTTTATTCTTGTGAATGATTCCTTTAGATACGCTTGAATCAAGGGCTGGTACTGCCAGCTTGTAAGCCGCCACAGCAGCCTCTTTATCGCCATTTTCTATTGCGTAAACAACCGCTTTTACCTTGGTACGCATCCCTGAGCGAATATGTTTGTTATGCATACGCCTGCTTTCTGACTGACGTGCACGCTTCTTGGCTGATTTAATATTAGGCAAAACTGTTCTCCACTATATCAATTAACCCAATATGGGCTCTAAAAAACAAGGGGCGCATTATGCCGACATTTTATCAGAACATCAACACCCTTTTATATTTTATTTTATCTGATACTTACAGGAGCTGAGGAATAGCGCTTTTCACTCTCGATATTTAATCTCCTGAAGAGTTGCTGGTCATGGTCTTCATCAGGATTATCCGTAGTCAGCAACCTGTCACCATAGAACATAGAATTGGCACCTGCAAAAAAACACAAAGCCTGCATTTCATCATTCATTTCAGCCCGACCTGCTGACAGCCTGACGTAAGATTTAGGCATAATAATTCTGGCTACCGCAACCGTTCTGATAAACTCGAAAGAATCCAGTTTGTCAATACCATCCAGCGGTGTTCCCTTAATCTGTACCAGATCATTGATAGGCACCGAAGCAGGGTGTTCTGGCAAATTTGCCAGTTGTTGAAGCAAGCTTGCCCTGTCCCTGCGTGTTTCACCCATACCAAGAATCCCGCCTGAACAAACATTAATCCCCGCCTTGCGAACATTCTCCAGGGTATCAAGCCGATCCTGATAGGTACGGGTAGATATTACTTCACCATAGAACTCCGGCGATGTATCCAGATTATGATTATAATAATCCAGACCCGAGTCTTTAAGTTTTTTCGCCTGCTCCTCTTCCAGCATTCCCAGGGTTACGCAGGTTTCCATATCCAGCGCCTTTACCGCTGCAATCATATTGATCACATGATCCAGACTTTTATCGGTTGGATTACGCCATGCAGCCCCCATGCAAAAACGGGTTGCACCATTTTCCTTTGCCTGTTTGGCTGCCGAGACAACTTCTTCAATTGGCAACAGCCTTTCACGCTCTAATCCGGTATCATTTCTTGAACTTTGCGAACAATAGGAGCAATCTTCAGGACATGCCCCCGTCTTGATACTTAACAAGGTACTCACCTGAACCTTATTCTGGTCAAAATTCTTGCGATGTATACTGTGGGCTTGATAAATCAAGTCATTAAAGGGCAAATCAAATAATGCCTCAATCTCGCCCAGCTCCCAGTTATTCCGTAACTCACTCATTTATGCTGATCCTTTATTTCTACATCATGCCATTCTTCCTTGTTTATCTTTATGATTTCCATTACAGACAATGGAATCAAAATCAGGGCGCAGATACCCCATAGCAGCCACCAGTAACGATAGAAAAAATCACCAGGAGCAAAAGTCAGAATGGGAACAAGAGCACCCGCAAGCCCGTAATAGTAATACGCCGCTTTTTGAGTGTAATAGCCAACCCTGGGATTAGGGTGATGCCTGTATAATGCATAAACAAACATTGAGGCGCCAAACCAGAATATAAAAAATGGGAACGGAACTAAAATCGAAACAATATTCCCATAATTAAATAACTTGGCATTTCTTTTGGCTTGCGCTGCTGTAACTATTTTCTTATCTTCAACTGGCATTATTCTATATACTGGTCATTAATTAAGGTAGCGAGTTTTATGTTTTTTAGGCTATCTGTCAATGAAACTTATCAATACTGAGTATTACCAATGCATCCCACTACGATTCCCAATAAAGAAAGCGTAAGACGCATCAGTGTCTTGCATCATGCCAGTTATTGTTATTTACTCGTTATTCCTGATGATCCCCAGGTTTATATCCATGCAAATATTGATGAAAAATACCTGGACGATTACAGGCAGGAACTCGCAGACTGGTGCGGAATGAAATTTCAAGTGCAAAATGAATCAGGCGATAAAGAAATCATCAAAAACATAAAACAAAATGGTGAAAAAATACTTCCTATCCGGATTGAATAAGCAGTGTTCAGGTATTTCACATACTCAATGCAGACTACACGCCCTGCCCTCTGCCTTCTATCCTTTGCTACCCATCCCCCCCTTTTTTATATATTTTTTGCGTAGTGTTAAGGAACGAACACAGGCACAATGCTTAAATAATGTGCCACCTGACCCCGTATTCCGCAAGGCTACATACGGGCTACAAACTGCATTTTGCACACTCAACGCAGGCTACATGCTCTGTTTCTGTCCTCTGTCCTCTGTCTTCTGACTCACCCATCCCCCCTGTTTTTTATATATTTTTGCGTAGTGCTAAGGAACGAAACACAGGGACAGTGGTTAGCAATGCGCCATTGCACCCAAAACTTTAGCCTGTTGTTTTGATATGACTCATGTCGTCACTTGATTACTTATGTAATAATCAAAAACCTGTCTGAAAATAGTGAGGTTAGGTATGGCTTTTTTATTAAAACGGTTTTTTGCCTTGCATGTAAGCGTAGCTTATCTGGGGATGTTAACAGGCTTGGGTATGCTGGCTTTTAGTGCTGCCTTCTTCAATCTTCTTATCTATGGCTCTGAGTTACCCGTTTATTTGCATTGGTCGATTACTTATATTTTGTTTGTTATTGGTCCGGGTGCGCTGATCCTGAGCCTTATTTTCTATCTTAAAATAAAATCCAAAACCAGTTCTGGCAACTATTCACATTAACTTATAAGTCACTGTGCTGAAGTTCCTGTTTTTGTTAATGCTGCCATTTTTTACGAATGCTGCATTTGCTTTTCCTCCATTACAGTTATATATCGAACTAACACCCGCAGGTGGCACGCTAAAGCCACCTCCCGGTAAATATTCCGGTCCGGTTATTATCAAAAAAAACATCACCATCGACGGCGCAGGAAAAGTCGAGATTGATGGCAATGGCAAGGGTACAGTGATAACAGTCAAGGCTGACAAGACAGTTATCAAAGGGTTACATATCACGCATTCAGGAACATCACATGATGCGGTAGACGCAGGCATCAGTATTGAAGCCGATAATTGTATCGTAGAAAACAACAAGCTGGATCATGTTCTGTTTGGTATCCAGCTAAAACAGGCAAATGGCAACCAGCTTAAAAATAATACGATTACCTCATTGAATCGGGATATCTCCATTCGTGGTGACGGCATTCGCATGTGGTACAGCAATAATAATATTATTGAAAACAACAAACTGGATGGCGTTAGAGATTTTGCTTCAAACAATTCAAGTGATAATCATATTCTGGGAAATACAATCAAAAACAGCCGCGTGGGAATGGAGTATATCTATTCTCACAGAAATGAAGTGGCGCACAATACAATCACCGACAATGTTACCGGAATTGTGCTGATTTATTCCAACAAGTTAAAAATCCACGACAATCTGATTTCACATATGCGCAAACTGGTCGGCGCCGGTCTTTCTTTTAAGGAAAGTGCTGAAGTCATTGTTGCGAATAATAAGATTGCACATTGCGCCATCGGCTTGCAGGCAAATTCACCACTTGACCCACAAAACCGCATGATTGCAGAAGGCAATTTATTTACCTACAACGTACTCGGTCTCTATTTTTATGGCGAAAAAGGTGGACATATTATTCGCAACAACCGCTTTAGCAATAATTTTACAGACGTGTTAGGCAGTGCTTCAATGACCGTAAGAGATAATATCTGGTCAGGCAATACCTGGGATAACTATCAGGGCTTTGATCACGATCAGGATGGCATTGGAGATCAACCGCATAATGTTTATCTCTATTCGGAAAGAATCTGGGCAAATAATCCCAAACTAAAGTTTTTTCGGGGATCTCCCATGATGGAAATGCTGGATATTTCTCTCAGGCTAGCCCCGTTAAACAAACCGGTTCTACAATATAGTGACCCTAAACCCAAAATGAGGAGCAGAAAATCTGTTCTGGAAGATTGAGTAAAAGAAAATGTGTCATGCTGGCACACCTCGGTAGCAACAATGAGCATTGTTTTTTGGCATAAACGAACTAATTTACAGAAACCATGTCATACAAGCAACCGGGTAACATTGAAAAAAGAATGAAATAGAACTATGTTTATCCTGGTGTTCCAGGAGCCCGTCCGGGAACAGACTGATAAAATATTAATAAAGTATGGAGCTTGCAATGAAAGGAATAACAAACAAATTAACTTTAACAATAGCGCTGGTTGCGCTTTTTGGACTTGCTTCCTGTACCCAGGTTGATACAGGAACCGGCGGTTATGGAAGTGGCTCGGGAGGAAGCTCTGGTGGTGGTTCCGGTAGCTCTGGCGGTGGCACAGGTGGAAGTTCTGGTGACGGCTCTGGTGGCTCCGGCGGTGGTTCGGGAGGAGCTTCTGGCGGCGGCTCGGGTGGCTACAGCGGCGGTGGCTCAGGCGGTGGCTCCGGAAGTAGCTCGGGTGGCGGCTCCGGGGGTGTTACACAGAGTTATGTGGTGCAGTTACTTGCAACCAAAAGCGCCTCAAAAGCAGCAAGTGTAAAAAACACTTTTGTCCGTGAAGGCTATAGAAATACCACTGTCAATACAATCAACCGGGGCGGTCAGGTATTGCATCGCGTACAAATCGGGCCTTTTGGCACCCAGGCAGATGGACAACGGGTACTAAACCAGATGAAGCGCCGCTACCACAAAAATCCATATGTAAACAGCGCAGTAGTTAAAACAATCTACGGTAGATAACAACATCGGGGCAAATCGGGGCTGAGGATTCAGAATTTACTTCGATTTACTTCTGCCCCCGGTGAATCCCAGGTTTTGCTGGTGATGCCCAGGCTAATCCAGCAAACTACAAACTACCAAGAACCTTACAACCAACCAAGGAATTTCACAATGAAAACAATAAGCAATCAATTCAAGCTATTATTTGTCCTGTTAACTTTTTTGGGGCTGGTATCCTGTACCAATATCCCGCCTGTTGATGAAAACCCAACGGAAAAAGGGTTTGTTGTGCAATTAATCGCAACGAGCAACCTGTCAAAAGCAAATGAGATTAAAAATACCTTTTTGAAAGAAGGTTATAAAAATACCAAGGTCAATAGCATAAGCAAAAATGGCAAAAAAATTCACCGCGTACAAATAGGTCCTTATGGAAAGAAAGCAGATGGCGAACGTGTCTTAATGCAAATGAGAAAACGCTATCTAAAAAATCCGTATGTGAAAAACGCCGTTGTTAAAACGATTTATGGAAAATAAGCAGCGGTCATTCTCAGACAGATTCCCAGGAGCCTGTCTGAGAACTCAAAATTAACTGCAAATCCCTATATTAATCAGTAAGGCTTAGAAATTGTCATCTAGCTCTGCTTTTTTGCCACGTCCTCTGCTGGGTAGTATTTTTAGCATTTTGGCAATAGCTTGTGAGGAAGACTCAATTTGCTCAGGGTCATCAACCATTAAAGGCAAGCCAACAATATAAGCTGCCTCAAAGACACTCCCGATAGCAACATTAGCCTGCCCCTTTTCAATGGCGCTAATTGTTGGACGGGAGACACCAATGCGTTCTCCCAGCTCTTTTTGGGATATTTTCTTTTCCAGCCGGGCAAGCTTGATCAGTTCACCCATGATTTTAATACGCTTCTGGGTTAGAGAGGATGTAATAATGGATTTCATTTAATGCAAACAATATTTTACGTTAATGCTCTTTAGGTAAAATATATTTTACCTAATATTAACATTAATGCAATGCACTAATGCGCTAACACATAATAAAAATTTCACTTAATACTGCAAATCCATCCAGATACATTGATACAAGTAAAAATGAGTTTATTCAAGAGCAAGCAGAAGCAGCATAATCCCAATTCCGATAATGAGCGTGATTATTTGCAAAAGTGACTCTTTTGTAGACTTCTGTTTATGCATTTCGGGTATCAGATCACTCATTGCAATATAAATAAAGCCACCTGCCGCGATGGGTGGAAGCCATACAGTGAGGCTCTCACTGGCGTTACCTGCAAATAGCACCATAAGCGTGCCAAAAACTGCCGTAAGTGCAGAAAGAAAATTCACCCACAAGGCTCGTGTCTTGGTATAGCCAGCGTGCAATAGTACACCAAAGTCACTAATTTCCTGTGGTATTTCGTGAAGGATGATTGCAATGGTTGAGGCAATACCTGCTTCGATACTGACCAGGTACGCTGCACCAATTACAATCCCGTCAATGAAATTATGTGCGCCATCGGCAATCAGGATCATGCGTCCAACGGGGTAGATATGCCCTTCTTTGGTATTTTCACAGGCATCACCGTGGTGATGATGCCAATGCAGGAATTTTTCGAGTATAAAAAACAGCACAATACCAGCAATAATTTCCATGGAAACTATTGTGCTGTTTGTTATTTTTTCAAAAGATTCAGGTATGAGGTGGATAAATGCGCCACCCAGCAAGGCTCCTACTGCCAGACTAACCAGAAGAAACAGATATTTTCGTAATAGTTTTTCATTGATCGACAAGACAAAAATGCCAACCAGGGAAACAAGGCTAACAATGATGACACTGGCTAGTGAATAAATATAGACTTGATTCATTTGTGATTCCAGGCAGTAAAATTTTATTATAATGGGCTATGCGGTCAAAGCAATAACGAAGAAGATCAGAAAACAGGGGCTAATTGTTAGATTAATTTTGAGCGGGTACTTAATAAGTAGCTGAGCATAGTAAATCTTATACTCTTCACGGTCAAAAATCCCTCATTAGAGACACATCTTGTTTTGCGAATAGCCGCGTTGCAAATACTTGTGGAACTCTTAAGCGCAAAGAGTATAGCAAAAATTTTGTTTCTTATTTTTTGATATTCAAGGCAGAAGGAGCATCGTTGTTCAGTGCCAGGGCATATCAGAAGGTGGGAAAACGAGGCGTGTTCCGGTAAACAGTGAACGCATTGAAGCATCTGCCGCATAGCGGTAACTGGCGCGCTGTAGAACCCGCGAGGAGTGCATACTACTCCCGCGAATCACCTGTTTGTCACCTGCAAAATCTGACTGCGCTTCTCTGTTTTGTGGTTGAATATAGCCAGTATAGGGATGAAATTCATTGCTGCACCATTCACGAACCTGCTGATTACGCCTGATATTATTGGTGCGCGTACAGGATTCCCACTGGTATTCATGTTGTACTACAGCACCCATCAATTCCTTGTCTTCTTCGGTTGCCTGTGCAGATACCCAGTTGGCATAGGCATTGGCTTCATATTGCGAAATACCACAAACAGCATCCTCAGGAATCAAGTCGCTACTGCCATTAAGCCCAATAGTGAACCAGCGACGCATAATATCCTGCTTCCAGTAGGCAGGATGAGTGACCCTGGTTTGTTGTAACCACTGCCAGCCCTCATCACTCCAGAGAGCTTGATTTGCATAGCCATCCGCCTGCATAAAGGCAAGCCATTCTGCATTACTCACCGGATTTTTATGAATGCGGTAACTACTCAGCTCAACAACCTGGGCGGGCAATTCATTGTCCATTGCCTGCGGATTCTTTTTTGCACCAATACGATAATGACCACCGTGCATTTCAACAAATTCTCTTGAAGGAGCACTCGGCTTTAATTCTTTTATCACCTGGTAAGGAACCATTTGCTGCATTGCGCGTTGATTTAGTTGGGCAATAAGCTGCTCGTAGCGCAGCGCATACTCCTGCAAGATGCGTAACGGAATATGTTCATTTTTAAGCAGGGGATGATCTGGTAACTGACCAGGATTGGCGAGAAGAATCAGGTTGTTTTCCTGCAATTCAAGTGCCCAGTTAAGCAAATGTTCCTGTGGTGGCAGTTGTTTTATTAATTTTTGGTTGACTTTGACACCCTTTGCAAACAGGTGCTCAACCCGTTTGCTCAGATCATTATCTCCCTGCAATATTTCGCGCAACCAGTAGATTTCTGTGTAAACCGCACGCCCCAAAAGCCAGGCAAGCGGAGGAATATCCGAGTGAAAGGATGTGTAGCAGTCTTTTTCAGGTGTTGATTGAATCAATTCAACCATCATGCCTTGCAAGCCATTTAACTGACCGAGGATTTCATGTCGCTTCATATAATCAGGGAAATTTAAGTTGTGAGATAAGAAGCGGCATTTTACTGATACCTGATATTTTCACAATGTCTATTTTGGTAACACAGGATTTTCATTAAGACGTTTCAGCCTGGCTAAAAGCTTTTCATTTTCACGCAATTCTGCATTCAGTTTATCAATTGAAATAATATGAAACTTATGCGGCTGATCAACATGATTCGAAGGTGTGCAATCCAGCTCCAGAGAATTTTTATTGAGTTTCTCCCAAAAACAATGCCATTTGGCATCTTCAGGCTTGCTACTATTAAATTCTACCCTGCCATCAAAAGCGACAATCATCTTTGATATACCCAGTTCATTATCAGTATTCGCCATCCACACACCTGTACCAGGATGAGGAGAACAGGCAGTCATCAAAGAAAGAGCAAAGTAAAAGACAAAAACCGCAGCAAGGTATTTAATAGTTTTCATAAGTTACATTTCAGTTACTATGGAATTGAAAATGATATGAGAAGAGAATATGAAAAGAAACCTGGAAAACAAGTTACTGAGTGATAACAAGAATGGCGTCCCCACGGGGACTCGAACCCCGGTTACCGCCGTGAAAGGGCGGTGTCCTAGGCCACTAGACGATGGGGACCATAGGATCATTCTAATTTAAGTGCTGTCTTATGCATTATAAAATAGTGACACTATTTAACAACAGGTAGCAGAAAAACAGACTAAAGCGTAAAATGGCGTCCCCACGGGGACTCGAACCCCGGTTACCGCCGTGAAAGGGCGGTGTCCTAACCGCTAGACGATGGGGACACTGATATAAACGCTGATTTTACGCGCTGCTACTATATAGTTATTGGCATTATATAAAGCACGCAAACTATAAAAGCACTTTAAACTACTTTTAGATTCCAAAAAAGCCTGTTTGCGACTGCTTACAAGTTTTCATTAGAATCTTTTAACGAACGCTGCTCATTTAAAGCAGTATCGTCATTTGGCGAAAGTAAAACTGATGTAGCCAAGCCAGTAAACATCAACATAAAACCGGTTGGTACAGCAATTAAAAATCTAATCGCCCAGTCATCAATATCTTCAAACATTAGCCAAAAGCCGGCAACCAAACCAACCAATGCCATGATTAATCCAATGATAAACAGTATTTGACCAAATAGAGCTGCATTTTTCATATTAACATCAAATTAACAAACTCTGCTGTTCCATATTCTGTTTACCATGGCAAACAATTTATGGTGGAGCTAGGCGGGATCGAACCGCCGACCTCTGCAATGCCATTGCAGCGCTCTCCCAGCTGAGCTATAGCCCCACTGCCAAAAGAACGCGAATTGTGAGGCAAACAGACTAAGCTGTCAAGCATATTTCTGTGATTATTTTAGTCTTTCTTAAATCTGTATTTCATGATTAAGCTCATGATTAACTACGATCTGGCATATTCGCTTTAAACGCGATTTTTTGCCATTTTTGCGGACCACTTTGATGCACTGATTCACCTTTTGAATCAACTGCCACCGTTACCGGCATGTCTTTAACGGTAAATTCATAAATTGCTTCCATCCCCATCTCTTCAAACGCCAGAACTTTTGCATCAGTAATCGCTTTTGATACCAGATAGGCGGCGCCACCCACTGCCATTAAATAAACACTCTTATATTTTTTTATGGCGTCAATTGCAGACTTTCCCCGCTCTGCCTTGCCAATCATACCAAGCAAGCCTGTCTGCGCCAGAATTTGCTCGGTAAATTTATCCATTCGTGTCGATGTTGTTGGGCCTGCTGGTCCCACCACTTCATCTCCCACAGGATCAACTGGTCCAACATAGTAAATAAAACGCCCTTTAAGATTAACAGGCAGGTCTTCACCCGCATCGAGCATAGCAGTGATGCGTTTATGCGCGGCATCACGTCCTGTCAGAATCTTTCCTGAAAGAAGCAATACTTCACCAGGTTTCCAGTTTTGAATATCATCGCGTGTAATCGCATCCAGATTTACCCGTTTTGCCTGTGCACCTGCATCATAGGCAATATCTGGCCAGATACTTAAATCAGGTGGCGTGAGTAGTGCTTCTCCGCTTCCATCCAGGGTAAAATGAGCATGCCGGGTTGCCGCGCAGTTTGGAATCATACACACAGGCAAAGAAGCCGCATGGGTTGGGTAATCCAGTATTTTTACATCCAGTACCGTAGTCAAACCACCCAGCCCCTGAGCACCAATGCCAAGACTGTTAACTTCATCCATAATCTGCAAACGCAGTTCCTCAAGCCGATTTTGTGCACCACGTTCACGCAATTTATGAATATCAATTTCCTGCATCAAGGACTGCTTTGCCAGTAACGCTGCTTTTTCAGCCGTACCACCGACACCAATTCCCAGCACACCCGGGGGACACCAGCCCGCACCCATTGTCGGCACAGTCTTAACTACCCAATCCACCAGTGAGTCACTGGGATTAAGCATCACCATTTTTGCCTTGTTTTCTGACCCACCTCCTTTTGCGGCGAGTTGCACTTCAATATGATCACCTGGCACTATCTGGGTGTGAATAACTGCTGGCGTATTATCGCGCGTGTTTGTTCTGGTACCCAGAGGATCAGACATGACCGAAGCCCGCAAAACATTTTCAGGATAAGAATAAGCCTGGCGCACGCCCTCATTCACCATATCCTCAACAGACATCGTGGCATCCTGCCATTGCACATTCATACCAATTTTCAGGAAAACCACCACAATGCCGGTATCCTGACACAAGGGTCGATGCCCTTCTGCACTCATACGAGAATTAACCAGAATTTGAGTGATGGCATCTTTGGCAGCAGGAGATTCTTCCCGTTCCCATGCTGCAGTCATGGCACGAATAAAGTCTTCACCATGGTAATAAGAGATAAATTGAAGTGCCTTGGCAATACTATTGATCAAGTCTGCCTGTTTAACAGGATTCATAGTCTTTCCGCCTGTATTTATTCGATTGATTAAACTGGAAAATTAGAGTGAACTTTTTATACTAATACAGCTCATAATATCAGCAATTAGGGACGGCGCAAACGAAACCCACCATTCTTACCTTGCCTTTAAGTACCTGAGCAAAATTAATCTAACAAAAATTTTGTTTCTTATTTTTTGATATTCAAGGCTTCTGCGTAATAATTGATTGGTTTCAAGCCCTCTACGCTATTCATATTCATTTAAAAAATAAATACAAATGAATAATATTTAAACAATTGACATGTATTTTGTCTCATATTAGGATGTCGACAAATCGGGGAAGAGTCTGTTAAGACTCGTCATATTACTAAAAAATAATCTAACATATAAAAGTTTCACTGACATGGGGATAGAGTCAGTGGATTGTTTTGATAATATTAGTATTATTCAAGAATAAATAATAACCATGGAAACCAGCATTCAGGGTAGTAATCGAATAAAGAAATATTCTTTGTTAATCGGGCTAAGTGTGATCATTTCCATAATGATCTCTTCTTTCATTTATTCATCAACACAAATACAAAGCAATAAAGAAGCATTGGAAGAATTACTCAGGGCGAGATCTGATGGCGAACAGGCACTTAACGGAAAATCAGTCGAAATTTTGAAGCGATCCCAGCTCCTCGTTGAAGAGTTGGGTCAATTTCTGACTGAAAACAATCAAAATAACCCTGCACTTAGTTACACACTATTAAAGATTGATCATAACGATAATAGTCTCAACAGAAATATAACAAACAGGCTGCTTCATCGCATTATTCCCGCTCTGGATCATAATCTTGCACTCATTGAAACCATGAACGATGAACAGTTTTGGGAATCTCAGGAAGCAGCGGGAAAAGCGTTTAATAATTTTGACGAAACTATTTTCAATATTCAAATATTAAAAATTGTGACTGTTATGGTTACCCTTATTCTGACTTTCTTTATTCTAAAGAATCAGAAGATGGCTAACCGTAAACTGGCTTATCAGGCAAATACCGATATGCTGACACTGCTTCCAAATCGTAGCAGGCAAATAAAGAATATACAGAATCAAATCAAGAGCAAGCCAGAGAGCTTTTTTGCGGTAGTGTTTATAGATATTGATTATTTTAAAATTATCAATGACAACTATGGACATGATGTTGGTGACATTATCCTCAACAAGTTTGCAGCTCAAATTAAAGCACACTTGAACGAGGGAGATATTCTCTCCCGTTTTGGTGGCGATGAGTTTGTATTATTGCTACGCAGCATGAAATCAAAAAAACAAACCAAAAAATTTATAAAAAAGCTTTCCTCGGCTTTAGATACTTCCTTTTTGATTGATAACACTGAAATATTTATCACGGCAAGTATTGGCGTCAGTTTTTATACACCAAACTGCCCGGATGACAAGTGCAATAATCCCAAAATATTACTCAAACATGCTGATATTGCCATGTATTCTGCGAAACAAATCGGTCGTAACAGTTTTCGCTTTTTCTCACAAGAAACAAAAGACCGCATTGAAACTGAGCACAATATTTGCCATGCCTTGCATACCATTTTAAGAAATAAAGATGAACAAAACGAGCTATACCTGAAATATCAGCCATTGTTAAATATAAGAGAAGAAGAGGTAACCGAGTGTGAAGCCCTGATACGCTGGAAAACGATTGAAGGAGAAATATCTCCTGATGAATTTATTCCTCTTGCAGAAAAAAACAATCTCATAGAGAAAGTGAATTTATTTGTTATAAATCAAGCCTGCCTGCAACAATACAAATGGCAACAGAGCAAGCAAAAACCCATGCGGATTAATATCAACCTGTCAGGAAATAAACTTGTGTTCAGCAATTTAATTGCTCGACTAAAGCATAACCTGCACAAATACAAGCTTGAACCCTCACTTTTTGGAATTGAGCTAACCGAAAGAACTATTAGCGAAATCTCCAAAGATACTCTCCATGATCTTGAACTGTTAAGAAAAAATGGCATGAAAATATCTATTGATGACTTTGGTACCGGCTATTCATCTCTAAGCGAACTAAAGAACCTGCCTGTTACCACTTTAAAAATAGATAAAGCCTTTATCAAGGGATTACCTTACGACAAAAAGGATCATGCTCTTGTCAAAACAATCATTGATTTAGGTCATTCGTTAAACCTGGATATTGTTGCAGAAGGTGTTGAGAATATCGAACAGCATCTTTTTTTGAAAAAACACTCATGTAATGTCGGACAAGGATATTTCTATCAGAAACCTTTACATGGCGACGGCATGGAAAACATACAAATGCATCCTGCCATCGCATAGTAATTACTGGCAATACACTTTTTTTATAACCATATTACCCTGATGACGCTTCCAGTAAGAGCTTTTTGGATTATGGCGTCTAAAGTTTAGTACGGCGTGCCTGCCCTTATGAGAAGTTTTGGAAATGAGGATAGACTTTTTATAACCTTTTGAGCGGCAAAAATTATTGGCAATAATCTCCAGCCTACTTGTATCACATCGTTCTGGATCAGATTTTTTCCAGCCAGCACCCAGCACACAGGCATCTATACGCAAGCCGCCCACCTTGGGTTGTTTATACTTGCCTACTTTAATAGTAGTTGTACATTTTGGTTGATTATTTCTGAATGAAATTCTTTGAGCCGCGCTCCCACGCTGGTTTCTTCCCCTTGTACGGTTACATTTTAGATTTGTGGTATTCACAAGTGACTTCACTCCAGCTCTCTTGAATGATGTATCTATAACATCGGCAGAGACAGGGAACGCCATATAAAGCATTGAAATAAAAGCAATAATATACAGTATTATTCTGTAGGTTTTCATAATTACCTCCTTGTAATTATGTGGGTTAACCTTTTAGAAGTTGACTAGGAGCCTGTCTGAGAACTAGCCCTATAAAAATACAGCTACTATATATAGTAATTTTTAACTAGGTAACCACTACTATATTGATTGAAATTTTTAAAAACTTAGTTCTCTGACTGACTCCTGGAAATATAAGTCATTGTGAAGAAAATCTGGTCAAATCCAGCTTTTTCACAGTAAGCTCACTATCCCCTGACAAATTCTTAGATAATAACTACCATAAAATGTTCAATTTTATTTGAGGATCGCATTTAAGGGACAGCACAAACAATAATTTTTATTACATTCTCCCCCTTTTTTTTCTTCCAGTAAGTATTTTTAGGTTTTCTTTTATTATAAGTCAGGACTGCATGCCTTCCCTTGTGGGATACCTTTATAATCTTTTTAGAGGCAAGTCTAAAACCTTTTGATTTACAAAATTTAGCTGCAATCAGCAAACGCCGTTTCATGTCACACCGCTGTGTATCAGTCTTTTTCCAGCCAGCCCCATAGACACAGGCATCTATACGCAAGCCCCCAATACGCGGATCTACAAAGGCTTTGGTTTTACCTCCCGTGGTACATTTTCGTACTCTGCCATAGCTGGTTTTAACTAACTTTGCCTGTTGGCTTTTATTTCTTCCTTTGGCAGTGCCGACACAATCACTTTTTATAATTCTGGAGTTAAACACCACTTTAGTATAATCAATTGCATAAACGGGATACGAGAAAATAAATACTAATATAACTATCAAAAAATGAGGTTTTAACAAAAGATTCATAATTACCTCCTTGTAATTATGGCTTGTTCCACTTTTATTATAGTCTTCTTAAAGTAAAGTGGTATTCAATACTTCATATAGCACTTATTTACAACATTTATATTAGAATTATTAATCTCGCAATTACTACAAATAATATCTGTCCGGGCTAAATCCTCATGGCTCACTATTCCCATACAGATTCAAGGCAAAGCAGCTCCAGATTAGGTAAAATTACAGATGAAAAATTTGTGCTCTTAGGCTACCCTCATATATGTGAAATCAAAGGGCAAAAGTCTGCTGGCAGACTTTGAAGCAACATCAATCAATTTAGAAAATCCTGGAGGATGGAATTTATGGATAGACGAGATCTACTAAAAAGCGCTGTTGCAGGCGCAACCACAGTTGCAGCTGCAACTGTAGCCGCACCCGCAATCGCAGCCAAAAAAGACAAAAAGATGAAAATCAATATGGTTTCCACCTGGCCTCGTGATTTCCCGGGTCTGGGAACTGGCGCACAGCGTTTTGCCAAGCGCGTCACCGAAATGAGTGGCGGACGCATGGAAGTCAAATACTATGCTGCTGGAGAACGGGTAAAAGCCTTTGATTCTTTTGATGAAGTTGCATCCGGAAACTCACAAATGTACCACAGCGCCGAGTATTACTGGAAAGGCAAGCATCCAGGATACGCCTACTTCACATCCGTACCCTTTGGACTCACCTATACCGAAATGAACGCATGGATTCGTTTTGGTGGCGGACAGGAGCTGTGGGACAAACTCGCTGGCAGCTATGGTCTGAAAGGACTTATGTGTGGAAACACCGGCGTTCAGATGGGTGGCTGGTTCCGCAAGGAAATAAACAGCGCGGATGACTTTAAAGGACTTAAAATGCGTATTCCGGGTCTTGGTGGCGATGTGCTTTCCAAACTTGGCGCGTCCCCTGTAACACTGCCTGGTGGTCAGATTTATGAGAATCTCGTTTCAGGTTCGCTGGATGCAACCGAGTGGGTTGGTCCCTGGAATGACAAGATCATGAAATTCTATGAAGCTGCAAAATATTACTATTACCCAGGAATGCACGAACCTGGCGCCATGCTTGCCCTTGGCATCAACAAGAAATGGTGGGATGGGTTGTCTCCAGCGGACCAGGCAATTATTGAGGCTGCCGCATCCATGGAAAATGATGTAATGATGGCTGAGTATAACGCTAAAAACGGCGCATCCTTAAAATCACTACTCAAGGAACATGGCGTTAAATTACGCGCATTCAGTGATGATATTTATGACAGCTTTGGCGAAGCCGCTGAAAAAGTCTTTGCGGACGTTAAAAAACATAGCCCGCTTGCCAAGGAAATCCATGAAAGTTTTGTCGCTGCGCGTGCCGATATTGGCAGCTGGGCAAAGATTTCAGATCAGGCGTATGTGCAACAACGTAACCGTGTACTGGGTCTTTAATGATTACTTATCGTTGAGCTGTTAGGCTATTACAATTCAAGTTTTGGAGTTCAGACGCGATGGTGCTGGTCAATGTGCAGGTTTGGTGTCGCGTCTTGTCGGGTTACGCTTAGGCTAACCCGACCTACAAAACTACTCAGCGTAAGGTAGTGGCTCGGATCTGCGCATTGAGCAAATCAACAGATTTTATCTACCACCTAATCTATTTCGAATAGATCTATGCCCTAAAATATAAATAACCCATCCCCCCCTTTTTTTATATGTTTTTAAACAACACATAATGACCACAACAAGAATAGCATCCGATATTCAATACGCCACTACACCCCCAAGCTTCCGTAAAACATTGATTCGAACCTTTTCGTTGGCAATGGTGGCAATCATTCTTCTTTATTGTCTGAGTCGCTTTTTTATATTCTGGCATGGCTGGCCAAACCTGTCTTCCAGTATTCAGGCAATTCTGGGCAATGCACCAGACATGGATAAAATCACGTTTTATAAAGGCATTAGCTTGCTTGTTGCCTATCTTGCCGTGTTCTTTTTTATCATTAAGTATATAAAACGAACCTCGCAGTTATCCCTTTCCTACGATGCGGACAAATTCCGGCGCATGTCTTTTTATATTATCAGAGCTGCTTTCTGGATGGTTTTTCTGGTTGGCATTAGCGATGCCATTGTTTCTTTTTTGCGGGTAGAAGAACTGTTAATTCCTGTCGTTGGCGATGACATTGCGGCAGCACTGGATCAGCCCAAAACTCGCGGGCTATATCTGCATTATCCATTAATCGCGCTATCATTTTTAATTGCCTGGTTTAGCCGCTCTTTAGGCTTTTTCTGGTTAGCTTTTCTGGTCGTACTGGCTGAATTTAGTATTGTCATTACCCGCTTTATTTTCTCTTATGAGCAGGCATTTATGGGCGATCTGGTGCGTTTCTGGTACGCTGCTTTTTTCCTTTTTGCAAGTGCCTATACCCTCATAGAAGGGGGTCATGTACGGGTCGATGTACTATATGCCCGCATGGGAAAACGCAAAAAAGCCTGGGTTAACGCGATTGGCTCCTTGCTGCTGGGATTACCGCTGTGCTGGGTTATTTTGTATTTTGGCATGGATACTCGCCAAAGCAGCCTAATGGCACCCATTCTCAGTTTTGAAGTATCCTCAAGTGGCTACGGCATGTATGTAAAATATATTATGGGTTCTTTTTTACTGGTGTATGCCGTCTCGATGGCAATTATGTTTGTCAGCTATTTTCTCAGCAACAGCGCCTACCTCATGGGCGAGGCGGATGCTCTCAAAGCTGCTGGCAGTGATACAGACGATCACAGCAACGAGCAGAATACCGATAACAAACAGCAAGGAGAACACTAATGGAGCTTCTGTTTCTCGGTATTTTATTTTTATTAATGATCTGGGCATTAACCTCCGGTTTCCCCGTAGCATTTGCCCTGCCCGGTTCCGCCATCCTGTCAATCGCTCTTGCCGCCGCCGCAGGTTACTTTTTTGAAGGTAATGTGAATGCCTATTTCGCGCAAGATGGTCCCTCACAATGGCTCAGCGCAGGTGTCACCAACTTTCGCAGTCTTTACTGGATCGTAGAACGTGACACACTGATTGCCATTCCACTGTTTATTTTTATGGGAATCATGCTGCAACGCTCAAAAATAGCCGAAGATTTGCTGGTCGCAATGGCTCAATTATTTGGTCCACTGCCGGGCGGCTTAGGTATCTCCGTGGTTTTTGTTGGTGCCTTGCTGGCTGCCACTACAGGCATTGTCGGTGCAACCGTAATTGCAATGGGCTTGATTTCGCTGCCCGCCATGTTACGCAATAATTATTCAAAATCACTCGCCACGGGTACTATTTGCGCCTCAGGCACACTCGGGCAAATTATCCCGCCCTCTATCGTTCTGATTATACTGGCAGATCAGCTTTCGAGTGCGGCAGACCAGGCAAGCACACTGCGCAAGGCACTCTACAAAAGTGCCACTGGCGAATATTCCATGCCATCCTATTATGATGTAGTGTCAGCCAGCGCAGGCGATATGTTTATGGGGGCGCTTGTCCCCGGGCTTATTCTGGTCGGCATCTACATGATTTATATTCTGGTGGTCGCCTGGTTCAAGCCCGAAATGGCTCCCCCCGTACCTTATGATGGAAAATATGATCGCAAATTCGCCGTCAAGATTTTTCTTGCCCTGATCCCGCCCCTGTCACTTATCTTTATCGTCCTGGGTTCGATTATTCTTGGTGTGGCAACCGTCAACCAGGCAGGCGCAATCGGCGCGATTGGCGCAATGATTATGGCAGGCTATCGACTTCATAGCGGCAAAAAAATAATGGCTTATATTCCTGCTGTCATTGCTCTTGTCAGCATCGGCGTATTGGCTTACCTAAGCAGCCATTACGACCTTAATGTTAAAAACATCAAAACAACCGAACAATTTTATTTTATAAAGATTGCGATTATCGCCGTTGTTTTCCTGTTGCTGGCGATTGCCTGGAGCGCCTGGCGCATTAAGAATATTGATGACACTTTGAAAAATGTCATGATTGACACCGCCAAAATGACTTCGATGGTGTTTATTATACTTATCGGCGCAGCCATGCTAACCGCTGCGTTTCGCGGCTTTGGCGGGGAAGAACTGGTAAAGAACTTCCTTACAACCCTGCCGGGTGGTTTCTGGACACAATTTATCGTTGTCATGCTGGTCATCTTCCTGCTCGGCTTCTTCCTCGATTTTATTGAAATAGCCGTTGTCGTAGTGCCTATTGTAGCGCCCATCCTGCTTGCCAATCCTGAAGCCAATGTAACCGCCGTGTGGCTGGGTGTCATGATCGGTTTAAATATACAAACCTCATTCCTCACGCCACCCTTTGGCTTTGCGCTTTTCTATCTGCGAGGCGTGGCTGACAAGGTAGTCAGAACGGTGGATATTTACAAGGGAGCCAGCGCTTTTATTACCCTGCAACTGATTGGTCTGTTAATCGTAGGGTTATACCCGAGTCTGGTGAATTACCTGCCTAATCGCACCCATTTACTCTCGGAAACAGCGCCACCACCACTCAACCCAAAGTTGCAACCGTGTCTGGAAGACTATGTTGTAAAACAATATTCTGATCAGGGTGACAAGATTAAGCAAAGCATTCAAAAAGCAAGGCAGTTTGACATCAGCTATCTGCCCCAAAAATTGCAGACAAAATTTCAGGAAAGCCTTGATGATGCCAGTAATGCAATCAAACTGATTGACGAGGTAAAGGCAAAAAAAGCAACACTGGAGGACTATACCCTTGACTACAAGCCCTTGCACAAGCAAGTCAGCCTGATTCAATCAGAATTAAGAAAAATTGACAACGAGATTGCAAAAAACAGTGAAGCCATTGATGATCTTGATGAAGACAATAAAGATAATAAAAACGCATTAGAATCACTACAAAACCAGCTTAAACGGCTAAATACCGAAAAAGAGGTTTTGCAATCACGCATTCCAGAAGAATGGCAGAAAAGCCGGGAAAAATATAAGACACTGGACAAAGCACTTGAAAAAGCCCGGCGCCAGTACTTTAATGCCGCCGATTCTTCGTATCAAGCCTTGAGTGAAATACAGCAAATCATTGCCGACAGCGACAAGCTAAAGCAATTTAAGGAAAAATTAACACCACTTGAAACACTCATCGAAACAGAAAGTGCCAAAACCATTGTTAGCAAGCTAAAAGCGCTAGAAGCAGAATTATCCCGGATCAAGGGAAGCAGCCCGATAAAATCCAAAATCACCAAAGCACGTCGCGCCTTTAAAAAGGCAAAAGATGAAGAATCACTCAAGCAGGCGAGAAACAAAGCCATCGCTTATCTTAAAGATGCGCTCAGTGCCTACGACACAGAAACAAACTGGCGCAACCAAGCCAGTAAAGACCTGAAAGAAAAACTTGCTGACTACGATAAAACACTACGCACCACCATTGGCTTACGCCTGCAAAAACGCCTGACTGATGCACAGGCAAAAGGCGTAGCTGCCTGCTTGTCACATCATCGCAATATTTCACTGAGATTTTAAGCCAATGGAATATTGTATAAAATATATCAAAAACAGGGGGGATGGGTTTATTTATTACTGCTAAACTCAGGACTGTTAGGGACGGTGCAATGAAAAGTACAATAAACCTGTTCTCGCTGTCCTTATACTAACCTTATACATAATTACTCAGCGTTACTAACTCAAAGGAGAATAACAATGTCAGTCGCAAAAATTACAGAAATCACGTCAACTTCCGACAAAAGCTTTGAAGATGCCGTCACAAGCGGTATTGAGCGTGCCAATAAAACACTCAAAAATATCACCAGTGCATGGGTCGCTGATCAGAACGTATCAGTCGAAAATGGCAAAATATCAAGCTATAACGTCCGTCTGAAAGTTACATTTGTTCTGGAATAATGATTAACAGAAACTAGAAAACTGATAAAGGAAGGCGCAATAAACCCTGTGATTTTTTACAGGGTTTATTTATACTCTGCACGATTCACAATCAGATAATTATCTTCACACAGGAATGACTATGGGTTTTCTTTCAGGCAAAAAAGTTCTAATCGCTGGTATCGCCAGTAACCGCTCAATTGCTTATGGCATCGCCAAAGCCATGCACCGTGAAGGTGCCGAGCTGGCGTTAACCTACCAGAATGATCGCTTAAAAGGTCGGGTCGAAAAGTTTGCTGCTGAATTTGGCAGTGATATTGTACTGCCACTGGATGCTGCCAGTGATGAATCAATTGAAGCCTGCTTTTCTGAACTCGCTAATCAATGGGATGGGCTGGATGTAATGATCCACTCTATTGGTTTTGCTCCCAAGGAAGAACTGTCAGGAAGCATTGTCGAAATGACCACCCGGAAAGGTTCTGCCATCGCCCATGATATCAGCTCCTACAGCTTTCTTGCCATGGCAAAATATGCCAGACCCCTGATGAAAGATCGTGACAATCCTTCCATGCTCACGCTTAGCTACCTCGGTGCCGTTGCTGCTATCCCGAATTATAATGTGATGGGAATGGCTAAAGCGAGTCTTGAATCTGCGGTGCGTTTTATGGCATCTGACCTTGGACCTGAGGGCATTCGCGTCAACTGTATTTCAGCAGGACCGATTCGTACACTGGCTGCTTCCGGTATCAACGACTTCCGTAAAATGCTGGACATGTTTTCTGATGTCGCCCCACTACGTCGAAATGTTACCATTGATGAAGTTGGTAATGCTGCTGCGTTCCTTTCATCTGATCTGGCATCAGGAATAACCGCCGAAATCATGTATGTAGATGCAGGTTATAATACGGTTGGCATGGCGGGGCTAAATAAAGCCTGAATCAGTGAAGAACAGGAGTCTGTTTAAGGAACCAAAATGAAAACCTTATGTACCCTATGTAAAACTGGCTTGATTCTTATTCCACTGGCATTAGTGCCTGCCTGCAAGGGTCTGAATGTTAAGGATATAAAAAAAGACGAGCCCACTGTTACTTTACTCATCAGTCATTACAAGGTTGAGTGTCCCTCTGAGCAAAAGCGTGATCTTTGCTTACAGATAAAAACCAAAGGTAGTAGCAAAAACTGGGAAAAATACGGCGGAGATATCAAAAATTTCACTTATAACTGGGGCTATAACTATGAAATCAAAGCCACCTATGAAGATATTTCACCCAAACCAACAGATGCACCTTCACGAAAATACACACTCAAGAAAAAAATCTCCGAGACAAAAGTACCCGAAACCAGCCTGTTTGTTCTAACAGTCAGTCGGGATAATGATAATAAAACGACAGCCAAAGCCATCAAGAAATCAACAAAAGACAGTACCATTTATAAAATTTATGATGAAGTCGAAGTAAAATGCGATACTAATGAATGCAAAAGCATTGAAAGTGCTATTACCAAGAATGATGCAATAAAATTTATACTCAGTCACGATACAAGTCTCAGTAATCGCCTGAATATATCCAGTATCGCCTGCACATCCGCACGCACATCTTTTAAAGAAAA
>JALVDQ010000265.1 GCA_027008885.1 Thiotrichaceae bacterium
CTTGCATAATGTTCCGGAAGAGTACAGGCATGTGGGAGCAGAGGTTCAATTTCAAAATGATAAAGGTGAAGTTAAGACATTTATCGTAAAGGATGTGGGGAAAAAGACAATAACCATTGATGGTAATCATCCTTTTGCTGGAAAAATCGTCACTTTTCATGTAAAAATCACTGATATTCGTGATGCTACGGGTCAGGAGCTGGTAGAAGGTGTTTCCTCAGGTGCTGAAAATATGGGTCTTGGAGGTACGCTCCACTAATGGCTATTCCTGTCCAGAGAGAACCCATCCCCGATATTAGCGAACATGAAATGTGGCTGGTGCAAAGTACCCTGAACGAGCGCTACGAAGGTGCGGGCGTAAAGGCGCAAAAAGTTGATGTTGAGTTGCGTCTGTCACCGGCAGACAGGGAATTAACAACTTGTCCGGCGATGTACTGGGAAGAAGGCAAATGCCGCTTTATTATCGCCAAAACATATGAGGACAAGCGCACGGGTGAGCGTCTTTATTACAGCCAGTTTTTCTATTCGGTTCGGCATAATTACGGCACCGAGGAACACGAATACAAGGATCTTGGGGATTGTGTTGTTAACCTGCTAAAACTGCAGGAAGAGTTTGACAGACAGCAAACTGAAAATCCTGAACCTGTCGATATGCGTGGTGTAGCAGGACACAGTGTCGTAAAAGGTCCAAACAGAAATTAGATTTATTTAGCAACAATCAAGGAGATAAGATGTCAGTAAAAAATGCATTCTATGCGCAATCAGGTGGGGTAACAGCCGTCATTAATGCTTCAGCTTGCGGAGTTATTCAAACGGCTAAAAAACATGCCGATAAAATTGGGACTGTGTATGCCGGTCAAAACGGAATTATTGGTGCATTAACCGAAAACCTGATTGATACCAGTAAAGAAAGTGATGAAGATATTGCTGCATTACTTCACACGCCTTCAGGTGCTTTTGGTTCCTGTCGTTATAAAATGAAAAGCCTTGAGGAGAACAAGCTGGAATATGATCGCCTGATTGAGGTGTTCAAGGCACACAATATCGGCTATTTCTTCTATAACGGGGGTGGAGATTCTGCCGATACCTGTTTAAAAGTATCCCAGCTTTCAGAAAAAATGGGATTCCCGATTCAGGCAATCCATGTACCCAAGACGGTTGATAATGATCTGCCAATCACAGACAACTGCCCCGGTTTTGGTTCTGTAGCAAAATATATCGCTGTTTCGACTCGTGAAGCCAGTTTTGATGTGGCATCCATGGCGGCGACTTCAACAAAAATTTTTGTACTTGAAGTAATGGGTCGTCATGCCGGCTGGATCGCCGCTGCGGGTGCATTGGCTGCGGATGAGGATAATGATATTCCAGTCGTCGTGCTTTTCCCTGAAATCAAGTTTGATCAGGAAAAGTTCCTCGCATTGGTTGATGAGAAAGTAAAAAGCCACGGTTATTGTACTATTGTCGTGTCAGAGGGAACCGCATGGCCGGATGGTAGATTTCTTGCAGAACAAGGCACTCGTGATGACTTTGGTCATGCTCAATTAGGTGGTGCAGCACCAGTTGTCGCAAACATTATCAAGGATGCTCTGGGGTATAAATACCACTGGGCAGTTGCTGACTATTTGCAACGTGCGGCACGTCATCTGGCATCAAAATCGGATGTTGAACAGGCGTATGCACTCGGTGAAGCAGCCGTTGAGATGGCAGTTGCCGGCAAAAATTCAGTCATGCCTGCTGTTGTGCGTACCTCAAATAACCCTTACACCTGGGAGATTGGTTCAGGTGATCTTGCTGATATTGCCAATGTCGAAAAAATGATGCCACTGGATTATATTAGTGATGATGGTTTTGGTATCACTGATGCCTGTCGTGAGTATTTACTGCCACTCATTGAAGGTGAAGCTTATCCTCCATACAAAAATGGAATGCCCGACTATGTTACTTTAAAGAAAGTGCTGGTTGAGAAAAAGCTGCCTGAATTTACCATGAAGTAAAGCAACTTCTGTAAATTCTCAAAAAAATCCTTGCTTTATTGCAAGGATTTTTTATTAAGGTGAGTATGCTATCCCCTTAATTCGTCAAGTGCCGTTCCTTACTTGTAAACTTCAATCTTATGTATCTGTGCCAGTGAAATTGGCATAACCACTGTTCCTTTGTTGGTATATCTGGATACAACTGCATCACCATCACTCACGCGTTTTAAAGCACCTGTAATTGTATTTCCGTTTCTTCTGTGTATACGCACACGATAGCCAATCGCAGACTGGATATTGCCAATACTGATAACCCTGAATTTAGGCTCTATATAAACCTTTTGCTGTTTTTTCTTAATTTCATGGGCGGCACTGGGAGGCAATAAATCAAGTTCTGTAATCACTGGCTCCTCATCATCTGTAAGCATGTCATTTTCACTATTGAGTACATCACTGGCAATTGGAGCCTCGGGGTTATTTGCCGGGTTATTTGTCAAATCATCTGCTTCACCCTGATCTGCTGTTGCGTTTATATCCTTTTGCTCAGTAGCAGGTGACATCACTAGCTCCCCGTTGCTTATATTACTTAATGACGAGTTGACGCTGTTGAGCGTTTCATTAAGCGGTTTGCCGTTTAAAACCACCGCCGCGACCATTGTCAGCAAACCAATAGCCATACTTGCGATATTTAGCGTAAA
>JALVDQ010000266.1 GCA_027008885.1 Thiotrichaceae bacterium
GCGTATTTTTTTCGCCTTTTTGCTTAGATCGTTCAATATAACTATTAAATGCCAAGTCATATTAATTAGTTATCTGTTGTAAATGATGTAAGAAGTGAAAACTCTTAATTAATTTCAAATTAAATTCAAGGATTTGCAGTAGGCTATATCATGAAAAGAACATTCCAACCCAGTAATTTAAAACGCAAGCGCACACATGGTTTTCGTGCAAGAATGAGTACAGTCGGTGGGCGCAAGGTGCTAAAATCCCGTCGTGCCAAAGGTCGTGCACGTCTCTGTCCATAGCTAAAAATTGCTACTCTAAAATTACCAAATTGTTTTAACGTGTTTAGATGTTTCGAGTATTTTGAGTGAGCGTAAATGAATCCTCCGCAAGCAGAAGTTTTTCAAGGGATTTGAGACTTCTAAGTGCAGAGAGCTATAAAAACGTATTTGCCAAAGCACAGCGTTTTGGAAATCATTCTTTTACGGTTTTAGTCCGAACAAATGATTTGTCGCACCCTCGTTTAGGCTTGGCTATCTCAAAAAAATGTGCCAAACGCGCTGTAGACAGAAATCGTATAAAACGTATATTTAGAGAAAGTTTCAGAAATCACCAGCATAAACTGCCCAATGTAGATATTATTGCAATGTGCAAACCCAATGCTGTTGCTTTAAATAAAGGTGAGATGCGTAAACAGATTGATACTCAGTGGTATTTTATAAAGAAAAAATACGCTCGTCTCAAGGCTGCCGCCAAGTGACCACCAAGCGCAATCAAAAACTAGAGTTAGTGTAAACCATGGATCAACAACGCCCCTTTCTTTATCTTACCCTTTTTTTTCTCGGCTTTTTAATCTGGACGACCTGGCAACAGGAACACGCTCCCAAGCCGCCCCAGGGTTCAAGCAATACAGTTCAGCAAAGAAACTCCTCAGTTAAACAGAACGGAGAAAAAACCTCGGCTGCGAATATACCGTCGCTCAACTCAAGCAACAAGAAAAGCGCAGATAGCACCGCTAAAGAAATCAGTATAAAAACCGATGTTCTCGATATAAAGCTGAGTTTACAGGGTGCTACGATCACCCAGGTAGATTTACCCACCTATCCTGTAAGCCTTGATAAAAAAGATGTCGGAGTGCGCATCCTGGACAAGGAAAAATCCTATTCAGCACAATCCGGTTTGCGTCATCAGGATATTGACGGTGCTTACCGCAGCGATTTGGCGCCTAATCACTACGCATTGTTTAGTGCTGAAAAAGACAAATATGAGATGGCAGAAGGGCAGGATACACTTGAAATTCCCCTCGTATGGACAAATGGAAAAGGTATAACTGTCACTAAAACGCTGATATTTAAACGCGGTGATTTTGTCGTAAAACAGACACTAAAAGTTGACAACCAGTCTCCAAATGCCTGGACTGGCAGTGAGTACATGCAGTTAACCCACGGAAAGGACACGGCAAAACGAAGCATGTTTGGTGGTGGTGCCATAACCTATACGGGACCGGCGTATTACCATGATAAATACATCAAGGTTAAATTCAGCAGTATTGAAGATGAAGATATCCGCGATACTGTCAAAGGTGGCTGGGTCGCGATGCTGCAACATTATTTTGTAAGCGCGTGGATACCGCCTGAAGATACCGAAAACCTTGTTTACACCATTTTTGACAAGCAAAATAAAAATTACATTATCGGCACCAAGACTCCGGAAAAAACCATAAACAGTGGTTCTTCCGCGACTTTTAGCAGCCGCTTTTATGTTGGTCCAACCGACCAGGACAAATTGGCTTCAATATCCAAAGGGCTTGATTTAACCGTTGATTACGGGATTTTTGCGTTTGTTTCAAAACCCATATTTGCAGCAATGAAATTTATTCACAAATATGTGGGTAACTGGGGATGGTCGATTATTCTACTAACCCTGCTGATAAAACTGATTTTCTTCTATCCATCAGCGATCAGCTATAAATCAATGGCGAAAATGAAAAAACTTGCGCCAAAGATCAAGGAGATAGGAGACAAGTACAAGAATGATCCACAGGCTAAACAAAAAGCAACAATGGCGTTTTACCGCAAGGAAAAAATAAACCCGCTGGGTGGTTGCCTTCCAATGCTGATTCAAATGCCGGTTTTCATGGGCTTGTACTGGGTATTACAGGAGAGTGTAGAATTACGACAGGCACCATGGATTTTATGGTACAAGGATTTATCCTTAATGGATCCTTATTTTGTACTGCCTCTGCTGTATGGTATCAGTATGTTTATACAGCAAAAACTGAATCCACCAGTATCCCAGGATCCGATGCAGCAAAAAATATTTACATACCTGCCTATAGTATTTACTTTTATGTTCCTCTGGTTCCCGGCAGGTCTGGTGTTATATTGGGTGGTTAATAATATACTCACAATCGCACAGCAGTGGTTTATTAACAAGAAAATACTGGGGAATGCCTAAGCTATTACCCATCCCCCCCTTTTTTTATATATTTTTGTATTCAAACAGTACGGTAGGGTCGGTATAGCTTTGCGAAACCGACCGTCAAAGCTCAAATCTGGTCGGTTGCGTAAACTTCACCGACCCTACAAGTGTGCTCTGTCCTCAGTCCTCTGATACCCATCCCCCTACTTTTTTATATATTTTTCGGCATGGTTCAAAAAAAGGTAACAAACT
>JALVDQ010000267.1 GCA_027008885.1 Thiotrichaceae bacterium
CAGATTTAACAGGGCGCGTTGACCTGCTTCTTTTTCATCTGCGGCGACGATCTTTGCCTTGTGCTGACATGAGCGATAGATCGCATAAGCAAGTGCTTCGGGGTCGCGTTTCAGCAGTTTCTCCATGTTTTCATCAAGCCAGTGGATAAATTCAATGTCATTGATATAGCCATATTTGATGACTTCTGCAATGCCCGCGCTTAACTGGCGATCATCCAGAGTGTTGAGCGTTTCGGTATCAATAATGACGCATTGTGGCTGATGAAAGGCGCCTATCATGTTTTTGCCCAGGGGATGATTTACGCCTGTCTTGCCACCCACCGATGAGTCAACCATGGAGAGCAGGGTGGTGGGTATCTGGATGAAATTTATGCCACGTTGATAAGTTGCTGCGGCAAAGCCTGACATATCTCCGACAACGCCGCCACCCAGGGCAAGCAGGGTGGTTTTTCTGTCACAGTGAGCTTGCAGCATTTCAGTGTAGATTTGTTCCAGCACCTGTAAATTTTTGTATTTTTCACCATCCGGAAGAATGATGTCGGTATTGCTTTTTTCCAGAACCAATTGATGAGCCTTTTCAAGGTAAAGAGGGGCGACTGTTGTATTGGAGACTGTAACTGTTGTCTTCCCCTGTATGAAAGGCTTGAGAATATCGCTCTGCTGAATCAGACCGCTACCAATATAAATTGGATAACTGCGATGACCAAGATCGACCTGTAGCATTTTCATAAAGCGAGCTTCCTTTTGAGTGTTTCTTTAACTTTTCTCACAACCACATTAACTTTTTGCTTGCCTGTCATAATCACGGTATCAGCGACTTCCAGGTAATATGGCTCCCTGTCATCAAGCAATTTTCTCAAGGTGTTGATGGGGTTTCTGGTTTGCATCAGGGGGCGGCTTTTATCATAGCGAATACGCGAATAAAGTAAATCAGCACTGGTGCGAAGGTAGACGACATGCCCACCTTTTTGCATATTTTTACGATTGTTTTCACGCAGTACACAGCCGCCACCGGTTGCAAGTACAATGTCTTCCATCTGGCAAAGTTCTGCTATGACCTGCTCTTCACGATCCCTGAAACCCTGTTCTCCCTCGATTTCAAAAATGGTCGATATATCAACACCTGTACGCTCTTCAATGACGCGATCTGAATCATAAAAGTCTTTTTTCAGGTGTCGCGCAAGATTTTTTCCAATGGTTGATTTTCCCGCACCCATTAAACCAACCAGTATGATATTTTCTTTTCTCTCCATATTCCGTTTATGCCAGTTGCATGATTAGGAATCAAGAAATTACTTTAAGCAAAACAAAAAAAGACCGGATAAGCCGGTCTTTTTTTGTGATTCAGGATGAGGAGTTGAATCTATTTTAATATCTTTGGTGTAACAAAGATTAACAATTCACGTTTGACGTTTTTCTTTGCGGTCTTTTTGAAAATATTACCAATAACGGGTAAATCTCCCAGCATCGGTACTTTTCTTACGTCATTACTCTTGGTTTCTTCATGTACGCCACCAAGTACCACGGTTTGACCATTATCCACCAGTACCTGCGTTGTTACATTGCGTGTATCAATGATGGGGATACTGTTGCCTCTGGCACTTTGGTAATACTTGTTGATTTCATCCTGTCTTACCAGCAAGTCCATGACGATATGTTCATCTGGAGTGATCTGGGGTGTTACTTCCAGTCCCAGAACAGCTTTCTTGAAGGCAATTGTAGTGCCTCCACTCAGGCTTTCTATTTCATAAGGTACTTCAACACCTTTTTCTATGACTGCCTTTCTCTTGTCTGCAGTGACAACTCGTGGTGATGAAATAACCTCACCCTTGTTTTCAGCTTGCAGAGCTGATAATTCAAGATCGAGTAAATAATCTTTACTTAACAATGAAAATGCCAGGCTTCCTGCTGCCGCAGCTACAGGCATATTGATACTCAAACGATCATTTACGCTTGGAACACCAACAGTTTTTGAGCCTCCGATGAGATCATTGACCATTGAGTCGGTGGCACCGATTCCACCTGAGAAGCCACCTTTGCCTGCAATTTTTGTGGCTCCAAAGCGTGCGCCCAGTTCTTTTCCAAATTCGTCTGTTGCGTAAACGATGCGTGATTCAATTGAAACCTGTCTAACCGGAACATCAAGCGTTTTAACCAGAGCGCGTATGTCATTGACTCGTGATGCCATATCTTGCACAAGCAGGGTGTTTGTTCTGGCATCAACAGAGATACTGCCCCGCTTGGACATTAATGAAGCGGCTTTTTTACCCTTGCCTGCTGCCTGAATCAGTTTTAACAGGTCACCTGCTTTGGCATAGTTAACCGTGATGTATTCGGTAATTAGCGGTTCAAGTTCCTGCTTGCGTTTCATTGCCTGTAGTTCATGCTGTTCCTTGGCTGCCAGTTCTGAGGCAGGAGCTACCCAGATGACATTGCCATTATTACGCATTGCCAGCCCTTTGGATTCCAGCACAATATCCAGAGCCTGATCCCAGGGAACATCTTTTAAACGCAGGGTAATATTGCCTTCAACGGTATCACTAACCACAATGTTCTTGTTGGTAAAATCTGCCAATAATTGCAATACCGAACGTACTTCAATATCCTGGAAGTTTAGTGACAGTTTTTTACCTTTGTAGTGTTTTTTCTTGTTGATTGGATTGACCACCACCTTGCGTTTCAGTTTTTTCATGGTGACAATAAACTGTTTGCCATTACGTTCGGTTGTATATGTGAAACCGGCATTTGCCAAAATCCTGATTTGAACATCCTTGCCTCTTCGAGCAATGTCCAAAAATGATACTGGCGTGGCAAAATCAAGTACATCTATGCGTTTTTTCGGCTGTCTTACTGTCGCATTTTTTATATCCAGTACAACCACGTTACCAACTTTTCGTGCTTCTACTTTAGTTGCCGCAGAAGGAAGATTGATAATGGCTCGCCCTGCGCCATTTTGGGTTCGTCTGAAATCAATCTGCCCCAGTTGTCCACCATACCTGTTTGCTGCGGGTCTGTATCTTGCTGGCTGATAGCCGGGACGCTGAACATAGTTACTGGCTACTGCCTGGCGTTTAACGCTTGTGTGTCTTGCCCTGTGGTTTGCTACTCGGGGACGCGAAGCAGATGCATTATTATCTTCAAACGTCAAAATAACGTCATTTCCCTGAACTCTTGTGGTATAGCGCGTAATTTTTTTCAGGGAAACCATAACACGCAGCTTTTTGGCGCCGCTTGCAATCTTGATTCCTTTGACTGATCTGCTGTTGAGCTGTTTACTGCGTTTACCCATACTGGTAACGGCATCAGAAAAATCGAGAACAATATTAGCAGGCTGTTTCATTATAAAGCTTTTTGGCATATTAACCTTACTATCAAAATGTAGCCGTAATATTGATTTTCCGGATGCCTGAATCGCAGAATCAACGTTCTGCAAGCGGGCTGTTGCATACGCGCTACTGGTTGCAAGCAATAATGCTGGCAAACTAAGCGCCAGTAATGTGCGAGAAATAGTCTTCATGTTAATAACCTACTAATTTATTTTAATTTTTATTTTCATTATATTTTTTAACATCATGCGAACCTGCGACTCACTGATTCAGAACCTGTCTGGAAATATGAGTCGTAGCGAGGGATAGCTGATTTGAGCTATTTCCAGACTGGTTCTCAGATTTTAATCTTCTTCCTGGGAAAGCTCTATTGAAATATCTCTTTCTTTATAGCCACCCAGACCATTGGGTACGGTTTCTTTCAATTGCATGGAGGCATCTGTTATAGAAATGATCTTTCCATAATTTTGTCCCATGTAATTACCCGTTTTTACACTTTGGATCGCACCATCAGGTATTTTAATCAAAGCCCAAAGTTTTTTATCTTTCTCAACTGTACCAACCATTTTAAGGCTATCTAGCGGAAAGCCTTCGAGAAATTCAGGAACTCTGGTGGTATCAAGCACTACACCGCTATCAATAACCTTTCTGGTATCTGTTTCCGGGGTTAGCATCGCTACATCAAATGGATCTTTTTCATGCTCGGGATAGACATATCTTAAATATGGCTTAACCTCGGGTATTGGAGGAATCGGAGCGGCTGGCTTTGCTCTTTCTGTTGCAAAGTATTCATCCAGATCTTCAATTGAGCCGTCATTACAACCTGAAAGCAAAGACAATATCCCCAGTAAACACAGAGACAGACTGGCTTTTTTGTATAAAGGTGTTATTTTGATTAACTTGTCTTGTTTCACCCTTCGTCCCCCTCAGATGCATCATCTTCATTTAAATAGCGATATGTTTTTATGGTAGCCTCAAGAGATAAACGTGATACAGCAGGCTGTCCACCGTTTACAGATTTGTTTTTCTTCTTGCTTTTGTCTTTCTGTACAGGCTCAAGATGTATATCATTAATTGTAACGATTCTTGGCAAGGCGGATAAATCACTTACAAAGCCTGCTAACTGGTTATAGCTGCCTTTTGCCTTTAACTCTATTGGTTTCTCGGCAAAAAATTCCTTTTGGATTTCTGGTTTTGGCTTAAACAGTTCAATTTCCAAACCATTGCTCAAACCTTTTTCTGAAATATCCAGAATTAGCCCTGGTATTTCAGTATCACTTGGCAACTGGTCTTTTAATGCACCGAAAGAAGCCTGCATTTCTGCCAGCTGAGCCTTGTATGCGGGTAGCTGATTTGCACGCGCCTGTTTCTTTTCATAAATTTTGCGTTTTTCCAGCTCTTCATCCTGTACCTGTTTAAGGGTTTCCATCTGGTCAACAATTACCAGTTTGTAACCTGCAAACAGAGTCAAGCCAAAAACTACTGCAATTGCGCCTATTTTGATTGGTAAGGAAACATTTGCCGGATCATTGAGAAGATTATTAATTTCTTGCGTATCAATTGCCATTATTACTTCTCCTCATCTCTACTGGACTTTAAAAGTTGCGTTACATTAAGACTAAAATAACGTAAACGGTTATTATTGTTTTTAGAATCAACTTTAATCGTGTTTAGATCAGATGAACTCAACCATGGAGAGGCATTCAGCCTGTTCATATAACTTGATACACGCGCACTTGATTCTGCCTTTCCCTCAAGTTTGATTTTATTCTGTTTTTGCCTAAGCTGGGTAAGATACAAACCCTTGGGCAGGGCGTTTACCATTTCATCAAACAGGTGGACAATGCCAGGGCGTGTTGACTGAAGCCGTTCAATGACCGCAATTCTGTCAAGCAAGGCTTTTCTGTTAGCATCCAGTGTTTTTATCTCTTTAATAGCAACATCCAGACGTTTTATTTCTGCCTGAATATAGTCGTTCCTCTGTTTCTGATAAGATATGCGACCTTCCATATAGGTATAGCCAGCACCGACAACCATAACCCCCAGGGCAACGGCAGCCACAATAGACATGACAAATTGCTGTTGACTCTTTTTGCGAGCCTCTTCACGCCAGGGTAGTAAGTTAATTCCCGCCATTATTGAAATCCTCTTAAAGCTAATCCAGCAGGAACAAGCATTGCTGGAATGTCACTGGTAAAACGAGCAGGGTTGACTTTTGAGTGCAGTACAACATTTGCAAAAGGATTTGCCAGTGCTGTTGGAATCCCGATAACTTCCTGAATTTGCTCGTCTATACCTGGAATACTGGCACAACCGCCTGATAGAAGAACCTTGTCTACTTTTTCTTTCTGCGTAGAGGCATAATAGAATTGCAGAAAACGCTGTACCTGACGTACCATGTTTTCCCTGAAAGGTTCTAAAACCTCTGGAATATATCCTTCGGGCAGATTGCCATTTTTCTTTGCCAGACCCGCTTCCGCGTATGAAAGCCCGTAGCGTTGTGAAATCTCCTGGGTGAGCTGTTTACCGCCAAAAACCTGCTCTCTGGAAAAAACAACCTTGCCGCGCTCAAAAACATTGATGCCCGTCATAGATGCACCAAAATCTACCGCAGCAAGTACATCATGCTTGTCCATATCATCAATCATGGTTTTAAACAGCAGTTCAACCGCGTGTGATTCCAGGTCTACAATTTCAACTTCAAGTCCGGCCATTTCTGCGGCAGCAAGCCTGACTTCGACGTTTTCAGTGCGTGTACCTGCGATTAAAACATCAATCATTTCCGCAGATGTTTCCGAAGGGCCCAGAACCTCAAAATCAAAATTCACTTCTTCCATCGGATATGGAATATATTGCTCTGCTTCAAGAGAAACCTGAGCTTCCATTTCAGATGCCGGAATAGAAGCCGGAATAGTTATGATTTTATTGATAGCCATTGAGGAGGGTATACCAAGCGCGCAACGCCGACTCTTGGTACGACTGTTTTTAACAGCAAGCCGGATGGCTTCGCCGACTTTTTCTGCTTCGTTAATATCTCTTTCGCTGGTAACACCTTCGGGTAGAGAAGAAACAGCATAACTATCAACGCGATAGTCATTCCCTTTTTTAGAAAGTTCAATAAGTTTAACAGCAGAAGAGCTGATATCTATACCAAGAAGATTGCCTTTTTTCTTTGAGAATGAAAACACAAGAATCAGTCCTATTTATTGTTATTATTAATTTAAGGTTGTGTAAGGAAGCAAATTGAAAAATGCTTCTCTTTTAGTTATGCTGATATATTATAACTCAAAAAAAGAATAGTCTACTATCTTTCTATTATCGGCGCATACTTTGGACAGACGGTATTTTGCAGCAAGAGTCCATTTAGTAAAATATACTAATAAATGTTAAAAAAGTGTAACGAATAATTCTAAAATCAGCCTGAAAATTAACTACAATAACCTAATATGTCTATCATCAATAAAATACTACGCTATCTTTTTGCACCGCTTGTTCTGCTTGGTGTATTAGGTATTGTTGCTGCCACAGTCATCTATTTTTATTATCTCCCGCAAATTCCTTCGGTGAATGAATTAAAAAATGCTCAGCTGCAGCTACCCTTGCGTGTATATAGCCATGAAAACAAGTTAATTGCAGAATTTGGTCAATTCCGCCGCCGTCCTGTAAAAATCAGCGACGTTCCCAAAAACCTGAGCAATGCTTTTGTGGCAATCGAAGATAAACGCTTTTATCGGCATAAAGGGGTAGATTATTTCGGCGTATTAAGAGCTATTCGGGCTGCAATAATAAACCGCCGTATCAGGCAGGGGGCGAGCACCATTACCATGCAGGTTGCGCGTAACTTTTATTTAAGCAATAAAAGAACGCTTGACAGAAAATTGAGAGAGGTGCTTCTTGCAATAAATATTGAGAAAGAATTAAGCAAGTCAGAAATCCTTGAGCTTTATCTGAATAAAATATTTTTAGGCAAGCGGGCATACGGTGTGGGTTCAGCCGCTGAAATATATTATGGCAAAAAAGTAGAAGACCTTACCCTGGCTCAAAGCGCAATGATCGCAGGTCTGCCTAAAGCGCCATCGGATTACAACCCCATCAGAAACCCCAAACGTGCCAAAAAAAGAAGAAATTATATTCTTCAGAGGATGTATGAACTCCACTATATTTCAAAAGAAGACTATGTGGCTGCCAAAAACGAAAAATTAAGCGCCTCGATTCATTATGTCGAAAATCAAACCTATGCGCCCTATATGGCAGAAATGGCGCGAGCCGATGCCATCAAACGCTTTGGAGAGCAGAATATTTACAAGCTTGGCTTGAAAATCTACACCACCCTCGACAGCAAAGCTCAGGATAACGCCATTAAAACACTCAGAAAACATCTGCTTAAATACACCTTGCGTCATGGTTATCGGGGTGCGGAAGATCACATTTCTCTGGATCAGTTTAAAACACCGTCACAGCTACAGAAAAAACTAAAAAGTTACAAAGTCTATGCGGATTTATATCCTGCCGTGGTGAGCAAATCTGCCAAAAAGGAAGCAACACTGGTGGTTTACCAACAACACAAACCAGTAAAAATAACACTGAAGCAAATCTCATGGGCAAGACCCTATATCAACGAAAACAGGCGCGGAAAGAAACCCAGGGCAGTCAATGCGATTCTTGGAGTGGGTGATATTGTGCGCGTCCAAAAAGATGAAAAAGGTGTCTGGAAATTATCACAGCTTCCCAGAGTTACAGGTGCACTGGTTTCTATGGATCCTAAAAATGGCGCGATAAAAGCAATCGCAGGCGGCTTCGACTTTACTTACAGCAAATTTAATCGCGCCATTCAGGCAAAAAGACAACCAGGCTCAAGTTTTAAACCCTTTATCTATGCTGCTGCCCTGGCAAAAGGTTATTCACCTGCAACAACCGTAGACGACAAGCCACTCAATCTGGCTAACAGCAGCTGGAAACCGCAAAACTATGGGCATGACTATAACGGACCAACACGCCTGCGGGTCGCTCTGGCAAAGTCAAAAAACCTCGTGTCAATTCGCTTGCTACAGGAAATTGGGCTGGAATATGCCTTGCAATACGCCAAACGATTCGGATTCAAGAAAAGAACCCTGCCACCGGACTTAACCCTGGCTTTAGGTACAGGCTCAGCGACTCCTCTTGAAATGGCAACCGCTTATTCAAGTTTTGCCAATGGCGGCTATAAAATTAACAGTCATTTTATCCGCAAAATTGTAGACAGAAATGGCAATATTATTTTTGAAGCTGATCCACTCACTGTCTGCCCCAGTTGCGCTCTTGACAATAACGACAAGGTAAATCATATCGCAAAACGCATTATGAAACCCTATGTCCATTACCAGATTACCAGCATGTTACAAAGTGTTGCCCAGGCTGGCACTGCGGCACGCTCCAACCGTTTGGGAAGACATGACCTGGCAGGTAAAACCGGCACCACAGATGATCAGAAAGATGCCTGGTTCTGCGGCTTTAACCCCGATATCGTCACCACAGTATGGGTAGGCTTTGACAAGATAAGTCCCCTGGGAAAGCATGAAACAGCGGCTGGCGCAGCGCTTCCCATCTGGATCGACTATATGAAAACGGCACTCAAGGGAATTAGGGACAGAGGCTGGAAACGCCCAAGAGGACTAATCAATGTGGAACTTGACGCAGAAACCGGAATGCCTCCAGATGAATTTACCACTAAAACCATTGTTGAAGCACTCATTCCTGCACAGATACCCACCGAAGAAGAAATAGCGGCTTATTTTGAAAAGCATCAGGAAGATTTTCTTGATCGACAGGAACGCCAGAAAATGAAACAAATGCTGCAACCCGACACCGCTGCAAACGCTCGCCAACAAGAAAGATTACGCAGAGAACAGGCACAACGGGAAGCCAATCACCGCAGACGCGTGCTGGCACGCCAACGTGAAAATGAACGCCTTCGCAGCCTTGGTTTACCTACACTTCCACCCATAGCACCACTGCCACAACAGCCAAATAACAAGGATAAATTATGGCAGGGTATCACCAATGAAGAACTGCTGTAACGACTCAACGAGGGCATAAATCTGCTCGCTTAGATGAACTCCACCGACCTGCAAAATATATAAAAAACAGGGGGGATGGGTATCAGAGGACAGAAGACTGAGGGCAGTTGTAGGGGGTCGGTGGAGTTTACGCAACCGACCAGATTTGAGCTTTGATGGTCGGTTGCGCAAAGCTACACCGACCCTACCGTACTGTTTGAATGTAAAAATATATAAAAAAAGGGGGGGGATGGGTAGCAGAAGACAGAGGACTGAAGACAAAGAACAGTTGCGTAGGGTTGGTGCAGCCATACGCAACCAACCGAATCCTGGTTGGTTGCGTAAACTCCACCAAGCCTACGCAATTACATGCTCAGCACTACGAAAAATATATAAAAAAGTAGGGGGATGGGTATCAGAGGACTGAGGACAGAGCACACTTGTAGGGTCGGTGAAGTTTACGCAACCGACCAGATTTGAGCTTTGACGGTCGGTTTCGCAAAGCTAT
>JALVDQ010000268.1 GCA_027008885.1 Thiotrichaceae bacterium
ATGGTTAATGCCGCTAAAGAAAGCTTTTTGCAACAGGGATTGCCGCAGGAGCAACTATTTTCAGATTCTTTTGAATTTAGCACGCCAGCAACCACTCCAGAAACCTGAATGTGCTGTATTTTGCCAGGCAGAGGCAACAGAGGGCAGTTCCGTAGGTCGGCTTAGCCCAAGCGTAACCCGACAGGTCATGGTAGTATATTTAGATAATAACGCTGAGACAGGGTTGCGGGTCAGGACAGGGTTGCGGGTCAGGTCTTTAAATTTGCATAGATATAAAAACAGTATACAGGGTGCAGGGTGATATAATTATGGGGTGTCCTAAATATTTTATTGATTATGCTATTTGGTAAGTTAAGATGAAAAAAATTTTATTATTAATATCTTTTATTGCCATGATAGATTTCCTATTCACTTCTTGTAAGAGTGAAGATACCATTAAAGAAATTTCAAAGGAAGAAATTGTAGGAATATCTTGGTTACAAGGGAAATGGCAAGGTGAGGTATTCTATCATGGCATTGAGAAATCTGAAAAAATAATTCTGTCTATAAAAAATAATGAACCCTTATTGAAAATTGGAAGTAATTTATGTAAGGAAAAGTATATGATTGAATCTGGAGATAAATATCGAATGATTAAACTCGTTTTGGGTAATAGTGCCAACTGTATAACATTCCCAAAGTCTTTTTCCATAATACCAGTAATTGACGGAGAATTAGTAACAACTGGAAAAAACATTGGCACTGATTTAACTGATATCCATAGTATCTATGTTCAGTTTCCAAAAGACCAATCAAATAAAGAATTTTCCTCTGGTTTTTTGGAGAAAACATAATTGGATGGCTGGGTCAGGTCTTTACTCTTGCATAAAATATGTAAAAAAAGGGGGGGATGGGTTTGTTTATATAAGCATTCCTGAATAAAACATTTTCAGCTCTGTAAACATCTCCTAATCCGCTTCAGTCGTTTTCTGCTCCTGCATGTTTAAATCCAGTTCGGGGTAAAGCTTGTCAATGTCCTGGATTTCGCTGAGGCTGGGCATTTCGTCCAGTGACTTTAAATTAAAATAATCCAGGAACTGGCGGGTTGTGCCGAGCAGTGAGGGTCTTCCGGGGACTTCTTTGTGCCCCACGATGCGTATCCATTCGCGTTCTTGCAGTGTTTTTATAATATTTGAGCTTACTGCGACACCTCGAATGTCTTCGATTTCGGCACGCGTGATGGGTTGTCGGTAAACGATTAATGCGAGTGTTTCAAGTAGCGCACGGGAGTATTTGGCAGGCTTTTCATCCCAGTGGCGTGTAACCCAGTGCTTATAGTCCTGGTGCGTCTGGAAGCGATAACCGCTGGCAGTTTCTATTAGCTGTACGCCTCGACCTTGATAAAATTGCTGTAGGTTTGAGAGTGCAAGCTTGATGTCATTGCGGTTTACCAGATCTTCTGTTGCAAAAAATGTCAGCAGTTTTTCAATGGACAAGGGTTTGTCTGCACTGATAATAATCGCTTCAAGTATATTTTGTAGTTTCTCGGTTTGCATGATGTAAGTATACCCATCTCCCCCTTTTTTTAATACTTTTTAGCTAAACTCTGCAAGTCTGATGAAGATCACTCACTGCTGCCAACCGGCTTTAAATAGATAGGCGCATAGGCTTCTGCCTGCACCATGTCAATAACTTTCAGTTTCAGTAGTTCGAGCACTGCCATGAGTGTCACGACGACGCCCAAACGTCCTTCTTTCAGGTTAAATAGTGTTTGAAATTCAACAAATTTGTGACCGTCCAGAGAGGCTAGCACATGGGTCATTTTTTCCCGAATGGAGATTTCTTCGCGTTCTATTTCATGGTGTTTTTGCATATCCACCCGTTTTAAAACGTCCTGAAAAGCAAGTAGTAATTCTTGCATACTAATATCGGGTTGTGGCTTTTGCCTGTCTTCCCTGATGACTTCTACATCGCTTAAAAAATTATCACGTCCAAGCTGTGGCATTTCATCAATGTCGCTGGCTGCCTGCTTGAAGCGTTCATATTCCTGCAAGCGTCTGACCAGTTCAGCGCGCGGATCGTCTTCATCCTCGACTTCTTCGTGGCGTGGCAGCAACATGCGTGATTTGATTTCTGCCAGCATCGCCGCCATGACAAGATATTCGGCAGCAAGATCAAGGTTTACTTTGTGCATTAGTTCGACATAATCCATATACTGCTGGGTAATTTCTGCTATCGGTATGTCCAGAATGTCGAGGTTCTGGCGACGAATCAGGTAGAGCAGCAAGTCCAGCGGACCTTCAAAGGTTTCAAGAAAAACTTCCAGCGCATCAGGAGGGATGTAGAGGTCTTCTGGCGGCGCAGAGATTGCTTCACCCTGGACAATGGCAAAGGGTAGCTCGCCCTGACTGGGCTGATGTGGTAATGGTTCGCTTTGCTGGGTCATTCTTGTTTGCTGCTCGTGAAGCCTGGCTTAAGAAAAGCCAAAGCGCATTGCTTCGACAACATCATCGAGTGTTTCTCTGGCAACTTCACGCGCGGCTTCACTGCCTTCACTGATCAGGGCGCGCACGGCTGCACGGTCGTTTTCAAATTCTTTGGCGCGTTGACGGATCGGCTCCATTTCTGCCTGTATTGCGTCAATCAGCGGTTTTTTGCA
>JALVDQ010000269.1 GCA_027008885.1 Thiotrichaceae bacterium
GCTGGTTTGCAGCTTCTGACGTCGCCTTTATAGGGGGAAGCCTGGTAAATGTAGGCGGACACAACCCCCTGGAAGCAATTGCCCAGGGAATCCCGGTGACTAGCGGACCTTATATGTTTAACTTTGAAGACATAAGCTCAGAACTGGCTCAATCCGGTTTATTGTTTATCTGCCAGAATCAACAACAGATTGAGCACAGGATAAAGCAGCTGCTAGCACGGGACAAGACAGATTTGCAGCATAAGGCAGGGGCAATTATGCAACAACAAGGTGGGGTTAGTGAGCGTTTGATGAAGATTATTTCTGAGCAATTGACTGTTTGAGAACGGCTCTCTGAACACCCATCCCCCCTGTTTTTTATATATTTTGCGTAGTCAGCCTGTGTTGAGTTGCGTAGGGTTGCGGCAGCCATGCGCAAGCAACCAAATCTGGTTGCTTGCGTAAACTCCACCAACCCTACAACTACATGCTCTGCTTCTGTCTTCTGCCCTCTGTCTTCTGTCCTCAGAAACACCCATCCCCCCCTTTTTTTATATATTTCCGCTGGTTAGCAAAATTTTCTATGTTGCATTGGCTTCGCGCATTGCCATTTTCTCATCCATTAGTTCCTGCAACGATTTGGGTTTTCCGGTTTCCTTATTGATTGTAGAGGGGTTTTCATCGCTACTTTCTTCTTCCTCCATTTCTTCCAGGCTAAGTCCGGCAAACATATCATCCATATTATTTTCATCGTCTTCTGATTCATTATGGAGTCCAGCAAAATCCGTTTTCTCGAGGTTAATCCGTACTTGCAGATTACTTTCTGAATCTGCATTTTTTAGTGCTTCCTCAAGTGAAATAATGCCTGCTTTATAGAGCTTGTAGATATGACTATCAAAGGTTTGCATTCCAAGCTCCTCTGATTTTTCCATGACTTCCTTGAGTGCCATAACATCGCCTTTCATAATCAGGTCTCTGACAGTCGGTGTACCGATCAGTATTTCAATCGCAGCAACCCGTTTGCCGTCTACAGTTGGAATAAGACGCTGCGATATAAATGCCTGTATATTGACGCCGATATCCATCAATAGCTGATTATGTCGCTCCTCAGGAAAGAAATTGATAATACGATCCAGAGCCTGATTGGTATTGTTCGCATGCAGTGTAGACAGGCACAGGTGCCCGGTTTCTGCAAAGGCGAGCGCATGTTCCATGGTTTCTTCCGTGCGAATTTCTCCTATCAGGATAACATCAGGGGCCTGCCTTAGTGTATTTTCCAGCGCATCTTCATAACAATCTGTATCAACCCCTACCTCACGCTGGCTAATCAGTGATTTTTTATGTGGATGAACATACTCGATGGGATCTTCAATCGTCACAATATGCCCCGTGGCATTGGCATTACGATGATCAATCAGCGCTGCCAGTGAGGTTGATTTGCCAGAACCCGTACCACCCACAAATAATACCAGTCCACGCTTTTTCATAATGATTTGTTTTAGTACATCAGGCAAACCGAGATCATCGGCATTGGGAATATCCACTTTAATATTACGAATAACCAGGGCAATATGGGTACGCTGTTTAAAAATATTAATACGGAAACGTCCAATATCAGGCTCATCCAGTGCCAGGTTCATTTCAGGCTTATGCTCAAACTGCTCGCGTTGTTCATCCGTCATCAGGAAGTTTGCGATTTCAACAAGTTCTTCTGATGTCATTTTGTTGCGACTCAGTGCTTTTAATTCCCCCTGAAATTTTGCAGCCGGAGGTGCATTAAACGTAAGATAGAGATCAGAACCATCATTTTGCACCAATGCCCGAAGATATTTTTTAAATTCCATTATTAGCCCCTTATTTTTATTTGTTTTTAACCGGGTTTGATTTTAGATTAGGACATCCGCTGATTGAAGCGGATTCCGATTAAGTGTAGGCTTCCTTATATCTTCTTCTATTTTCTGACAAATAAATGAATAAAATCTATATTAGTGCAAATGAATTATTGCTTGATTCGTATCGCTTGGGAATACACATCCTCAACAGTGGTTTTAAACCCGATTATATCGTTGGCATCTGGCGTGGGGGTACCCCTGTGGGAATTGCGGTGCAGGAAATATTGTATTACCTGGGTATTCGGGCAGATCACATTGCAATTCGCACCTCGTCTTATTACGGTATTGGCAAGCAGGATAAAAATGTACGAGTTCATGGTCTGGAATATATTCTCAACAATATAAATTATGAGGATAACCTGTTGCTGGTTGATGATGTCTATGATTCTGGACGCAGCGCACAGGCTGTCATTGCAACGCTCAAGAAGAAGGCAAGACGCAATGCACCGCATGATATTCGTATTGCAGTTCCCTGGTACAAGCCCAACAAGAACATGACCGGAATTGAACCAGACTATTTTTTACACTCCACAGATGAATGGCTGGTATTCCCCCATGAACTTGACGGACTCGAAGAACAGGAGATATTTGACAATAAACCGGGGCTGGAAGAGATATTGAAGTCTTACAAAAAAAGCTAACAAATACCCATCCCCCTACTTTTTCATATATTTTTACCTGTGCCCAATAAAGAAGCAGGAGTGGTGAAAATATATAAAAAAGGGGGGGGATGGGTATCTGAGGACAGAGGACAGAGGACAGA
>JALVDQ010000270.1 GCA_027008885.1 Thiotrichaceae bacterium
GATTTCTCAAACTCATTTCCAATTTGATCAAGCCAACTGTCTTCAAGTTTGATATTTTTTTCATGCTGATTTTTCATATTGAGTTTTGATACAGGACAGTGTTAAAAAGTATAAAAAAAGGGGGGGATGGGTGGCAGAAGATGGAGCGTAACCACCGCTCCTGTATTTCGTTCTTCAACACAGACTACGCAAAAATATGTGAAAAACAGGGGGGATGGGTTGTTTATACATAGCTTATACATGCTTATACTTGTTTATATTACGGCAAGATCACCTTTTTCTTCCAGCCAGGCTTTTCTGTCCTGTGCGCGTTTTTTAGCCAGCAACAAGTCCATAATGGCACGGGTTTCTTCAGGATTGTGCATGGTAAGCTGAACCAGACGGCGGGTATCGGGATCCATACTGGTTTCGCGCAATTGCAGTGGATTCATTTCACCCAGCCCCTTAAAGCGGGTAACACTGATTTTACCTTTGGTTTTTCTGGCTTCAGCCCGATCCAGTATGGCATTGAGTTCTTCTTCATCCAGCGCATATTCGACTTTTTTGCCGATATCAATTCGATATAACGGTGGCATGGCAATGTAAACATGACCTGCTTCGACCAGCGCGGAAAAATGTTGTACAAACAGCGCGCAGATCAGTGTCGCAATGTGTGCGCCATCTGAATCGGCGTCGGCAAGAATGCAAATTTTTCCATAGCGTAAATCATCCAGATTTGTTGAGTCAGGTTCGACGCCTATGGCAACTGAAATATCATGGATTTCACTGGATGCCAGTATCTGGGAAGAATCCACCTCCCAGGTATTCAGGATTTTACCCCGTAATGGCATGATTGCCTGAAATTCACGGTTACGCGCCTGTTTGGCTGAACCGCCAGCAGAATCACCCTCGACCAGAAACAGTTCAGTCTGGTTTAAATCCTGAGAGCTGCAATCTGCCAACTTGCCGGGCAGGGCGGGACCTGTTGCAATTTTTTTGCGCACAACTTTTTTTCTGGCTCTGGCACGCTTTTGCGCATTATTAATCACATGCTCTGCAATCAGGTCACCCGTATTGGGGTTTTGATTCAGGTATAGACTAAAGGCATCCTTGACAACCCCAGAGACAAAACTGGCGGCAGCCCGGGATGATAGTCGTTCTTTGGTTTGCCCGGAAAATTGTGGATCAAGCATTTTAAAGGATAAAATAAAGCAGAGTTTATCCCAAATATCATCAGGGGTGAGTTTTAAACCGCGTGGCAGCAGGTTACGAAATTCTGCAAATTCCCGCAAGGCTTCGGTCAGCCCCGTGCGCAGTCCATTGGTATGTGTGCCGCCCTGTGCTGTTGGTATCAGGTTGACGTAGCTTTCCTGCACCAGGTCACCACCTTCAGGCAGCCAGCAGAGCGCCCAGTCAACCGCTTCATGTTCACTTTTAAATTCGCCAAGAAAGGGTTCTGCAGGCAGGTTCTCAAATTCTTTAATGGCATCAACCAGGTAATCACGAATACCATCTTCGTAATACCATTCTTCGGTTTCATTTTTTGCTTCTTCAGTAAAGCTAATATGCAAACCAGGACATAAAACGGCTTTTGCCCGAAGATTGTGTTTGAGTCGTTTTACCGAAAATTTTACCGTATCAAAATACTGTGCATTGGGCCAGAAGCGCAGTGATGTGCCGGTGTTTTTTTTGCCAACTTTGCCAATAACTTCAAGCTCGGTTTCTTTGTGACCATTTTCAAACACCATCTGATATTCCTTGCCATCCCGCTTGATGCGAACCTCAAGAATTAATGACAGTGCATTGACTACCGAGATGCCAACACCATGCAAGCCGCCGGAGAACTGGTAGTTTTTATCCGAGAATTTGCCACCTGCGTGCAAGGTGCTGAGTATGACTTCTACCCCCGAAACCTTTTTTTCAGGATGAATGTCTACCGGCATACCGCGTCCGTTATCCGTAACAGAAAGGGAACCATCGGCATGCAGTATTACCTGAATCCTGTTGGCAAACCCGGCTAGTGCCTCATCCACGCTGTTGTCTATAACTTCCTGAGCAAGGTGATTGGGGCGACTGGTATCGGTATACATGCCAGGACGTTTGCGTACCGGATCAAGACCGCTTAAAACTTTTATGGATTCGGCGTTATAGTCATTGCTCATTAAGGAATCTCGAATTACTGTTAATTTTGTAACTACTAACACCGCATTATATAGCCAATCAGTTAAAAATCTATGCTTGAATAAAAAGCAAATTTAGAGATTTCCTGGCTGGTGTTTTTTTACATAGTTTTTACATAGTTCTTGCATGCTCTTCCAGCCACTTTTCAAGTTGTTTTATCTGGCTTTGTCTAAACAGAAGTCCAAGTTTGGTGCGACGCCAGAGAATATCTTCGACTGTTCTCGCCCATTCAGTATGAATTTGATATTCAACTTCGCTTTGATACAAACCATGCCCGAAAGATTCCCCCAGATCCTGATGGGATTTTGCATTTTCAAGAAAATCTCTGGCTCTTGTTCCGTAAAGTTTTATGTAACGATGAGCTTCTTCCTCGCTTAAAAACGGATAGTCTTTATGTAACTGCTTGCAGACCTGAGTAAAATCATCAATCTCAAAATTACCTCCGGGTAGATGAGAGGTTTGAGTCCATTT
>JALVDQ010000271.1 GCA_027008885.1 Thiotrichaceae bacterium
ACTGATTGCCATTGGCATCATTCTGCTCATTTATTATCGTCAACACTGGCTCCATTTTTTTCAGGGAAAAGGCAAAAGCAAGGATTCATACCAGGCACCTGAGGTCATGTTTGGCATGGATGTGCGTGCCAAATCGCTACCCAAAGATATTATCGGCGCAGCACAAAAACTCTGGCACTCCGGAAAACATCGTGCAGCACTTAGCCTGCTTTACCGTGGCGCGCTCGTGCGTCTGATTAACAAGGAAAAAGTCAGGCTGAAGGACAGCTATACCGAAGGCGATGTGTTACGTCATGCCAGCAAACAACTGCCTGCCAGCAGGCAACGCTACCTCTCCTTGCTCACGGCACAATGGAAGCTAATTGCCTATGCCCACCGCACCCCCGCCGAAGCAGACATGCAGCACTTGTTCAGACACTGGTCAAGTGACTTTGCCATTGATACGCCCAAAAACACAGCAAAAAGCATAGCTGCCAAAGACGCTGATCACCATACTGATGATACAGAGGGAGGCGTACAATGAATCGCCTCGCTGCAGTTATCATTACACTTTTTGTGGTGTTATTTCTCGCCTACGGTCTCTATGATTTTTACCAGAACTATGAATATAAAGAGAAAACCATCCACACCGGCTTTAAGGGAGAAGCACGCAGAAATCCCTACTACGCCACGCGCCTGTTCCTGAAACGCATGGGTATCCCGACCGAAACCCAAACCAGTCTGCAAGGCATGAACCGTTTTCCTGACACCGATACCGTGTTAATCATCACCACACGGCGCACTACACTCTCTCCCAAACGTACCCATGAGCTGCTGGACTGGGTTAAATCCGGCGGGCATTTAATTGCGCTGGCTACCCACCGCTGGCAATACAGTGGTTCTGAAAAAGACAATGATGAAATCGACTACGAACGAGAAACAGACGACAGTGGCAAGGTCAGCCCCGACCCGTTGCAGCGTTATATGGGAGTGTATACTGACTCACGCCCACTCTTTAATCTGGAGGAAATTGATGTTGAAGAAGATGACGCTGAGGACAAAAAAGTTTATGCACTCAAGCTAAAAGGTGTAGAAAAAAAATTAAAACTGGATGACAACTGGTTTCATCCTCTCTATGTTGACAGCAAACATAAAAAACAGACTGAAGAGGTCAAACTACACGACGAAAACTTTCTGCTGCGACAAAAGATTGGTGATGGCATGATAACCCTGCTTGCCAGTATGAGCTTTATCAGAAACAGTGAAATTGAGACCGAGGATCACGCCGAGATACTCTGGCAACTGGTTCATGGTCTGCATAAACCGTTAAACCAGCCAGCCGCAATCTGGCTTGTCCATAATGACGAAATGCCGCCGCTTTGGGATATTTTATGGCGTCACTACTGGGCTTTTATTATTTCACTCGGTTTGCTCCTGCTTTTCTGGCTCATAAAAAAGAGCCAGCGTTTTGGACCGCTTATTCCCAAAGTGGAAGAAAATCGCCGCAGCCTCATTGAACATATTAGCAACAGTGGCAATTTCTACTGGAAAAACAACAAGCAACAGTTATTGCTCGATAGTACCCGCAAGGCACTGTTACAGCGACTCGCGCGCGTATACCCCGGCTGGACACAACGCACCGAGGAAGAACAGATCGCATTGCTGGCACAACAGCTTTCGCTGCAAGCAACAGACATTCACAAATTACTTTACGCGCAAGGTATTCAACAGCCAGACGAATTTACTCAATTAATCCGGCAACTGGAACAGATACGCAAAAATATATAAAAAACAGGGGGGATGGGTTGCAGAAGACAGAGGACAGAGGACAGAGGACAGAGGACAGAGGACAGAGGACAAGCTGTAGGGTCGGTGAAGTTTACGCAACCGACCAGATTTGAGCTTTGATGGTCGGTTTCGCAAAGCTACACCGACCCTACCATACTCAACACAGACTACGCAGAAAATATGTAAAAACAGGGGGGATGGGTATTTGTGCAGTTTATTCTGGCACTATACAACCCCCCGGGGAAATCAGAATGACAGATATGACACTACAACAGGCCAGTGAACTGGCACAACAGCTAAAACAGGAAATCGCCAAGGCGGTAATTGGTCAGAAGCAGGTGATTGATGAAACACTAATCGCACTGATCGCAGGCGGCAATGTGCTTATTGAGGGCGTTCCCGGTCTGGGTAAAACACTGCTGGTACGCGCCCTTGCAGCAACTTTCTCGGGCAGGTTTAACCGCATCCAGTTCACGCCTGACCTGATGCCAGCTGATATTACCGGACACACGCTTTATGATATGGACAGCAAATCATTTAGCGTGCGTAAAGGTCCGATCTTTACCAATCTGCTGCTTGCCGATGAAATCAACCGCGCGCCCGCGAAAACACAATCGGCACTGCTGGAAGTCATGCAGGAAAAACAGGTCACTATCGAAGGTGTAGCGCATCCGGTTCCGCTACCTTTTATGACACTTGCCACACAGAACCCGCTGGAACAGGAAGGCACTTATCCATTGCCCGAAGCACAGCTGGATCGTTTCCTCCTGAAAATTTACATTAAATACCCTGAAGCGGAAGAAGAATCACTCATGGTCGCCGCTGTCACCAATCATCAAACAGGCAACCAGCTTAAT
>JALVDQ010000272.1 GCA_027008885.1 Thiotrichaceae bacterium
AAACCGAAAAACTTCTGGAAACCGAAATTCGTGCAGCTGGCATTAGCAATGTCTATGGCAAGGATATTTTGCCAAGCATTGGAGAGCTTGCCCCGGCGGTGCTAAAACCAGCCGTTGAGAAATTACTTACAGGTGAAGAAGCTGCCAAAGACAGCAATGCAAATGCAATATTCCCGCGCCCACCAACCATGTGTGTTGCCTGTCCGCATCTTGGACCCTACTTTGCACTGGCACACATGCGTAATGTGAATATTGCCGGAGATATTGGCTGTTATACTCTCGGAGCTGGCGAACCCTGGACAGCGCTGGATACCTGTATCTCAATGGGTGCGTCTATGGGCGTTGCCCTGGGAATGGACAAGGGACGCGGTGAGGCAGATAAAAACAAGGCGGTGGTAGCGGTCATAGGTGATTCGACTTTCCTCCACATGGGAATGCAGGGGCTGGCGGATATCACCTATAACAGGGGCAATGTGACCGTGTTATTGCTGGATAACCGTGCCGTTGGCATGACCGGCGGACAAAATAATCCCGGCATGGGAAAAGACCTGCATAATGAAGATACCGTGCGTATTGATTTTGCAAAACTGGTTGAAGCTCTGGGCGTTAAAAAGGAACGTATCCGTAAAGTAAACCCTTACGAGCTTCCCAATGTCATGAAAATATTGCGTGAAGAAACCAAAATAGCCGAACCTTCGGTAATCATTACCAATCAGCCTTGCGTGCTGGTCGATGCCTACGACCCCAGAGTGCCGCTAACGGTGATAGAGGAGGACTGTACGGGCTGTGGCAACTGTCTGGATACGGGCTGTCCGGCAATTTTTGTGACCCGCCGTGAAACCGTCATCAAGCCAAATGGCAAAGAACGTGAACTGGCATTTGTGCGTATTGATTCGAATGTCTGCACCGGCTGTAATCTTTGCACCAAGCCCTGTGCGCCTGATTGCATCGTGCCAGTCAAGCCTGAAGAGCAAACCCACCCAGTCACTTTTAGTTAAAATTAGCCAGGAGAAACAGACATGAGCGAAGCAAAAATTACTAATATCCTGGTTTCTGGCATTGGTGGGCAGGGAATTATGACGGCAGCCGAACTTCTGGCTGAAGCCGCGATTCATCAAGGCTTTGATGTTAAAAAAACCGAAGTGGCAGGGATGGCACAACGCGGTGGTGTGGTCACATCACATATCCGTTTTGGTGAAAAGGTATTGTCACCCTCTATTGCCGAAGGTGAAGCCGATATTTTATTAAGCTTTGAAGTTGCCGAGGCATTACGCTGGCAAAACTGGCTAAAAAAAGATGGCGTTATTCTGGTAAACAACAGCCGTCTGGAGCCTCCTGTGGTGAATCTGGGCTTGTTTGACTACCCTGATGATCCGATAGCACAACTACAAAGTTCATCCACAACAGTACGCTATCTGGATGCCAGTCAAATTGCGCGTGAACTGGGTAATTTAAAGCTGGTGAATACCATTATGCTGGGTGCAGTCTCCGATTTTCTGCCCTTCCCTGCTGATGTTGTCAGAAATAACATCATTGAACGCTTTAAGGTGAGAAAACCGAAGCTGGTTAAACTCAATGAAACTGCTTTTGACAAGGGACGTGAGGCAAGCGCTTCCGGGGCGTAGGGAATATGAGTTGCGGCGGGGAAAATCAGCTTATCCGCACTAGACTCGCTGTTCGCAGACGCCTGCTAGCACTATATGCTGTTTTGAGAAAAGTCAAAACCCCTAATAAATACAAGCATTAAGAAAAATTAATTAAAAAAATTGTTGCAGTTTTAGTAAATGACTATATACTTATATGCATCTGTTCAACGCAATCTTTTCGATGGGTATTCGATCTGATTGGGAACAGGTAATTCATACCCTCCTAGCGGTTGGCGCTCCTCACTGGAGCGTCTCTTTTTAGTTCTCTGTCTTTTTTCAGCCCTTCTTAAGTTTAACTTAGCTTAACTCAAGTTTCTGAGTTCAAATTTATCCAATAGGCATCCTCTCTGGCTTCCAGTTCCACTATAAATCTATGCTAAAGACAAGTGTTACGCAGAGGAACACATATCCACCCCTGATCCCTGATTGACCTATGTCATCGAATAAACTGCATTTAATTCGTTAATATCCGCCAATGGAATTAGATACCTTTATTAAAATTGGCTTGCCCGTTTCACTTGGGTTGATCATGCTCAGCATGGGGCTAACCCTGAAAGGCAAAGATTTTCAAACGGTTATAAAACAGCCAAAGGCTTTTTTTGTGGGTCTGTCGGCGCAAATGTTGCTGGTGCCGTTGCTGGCATTATTGCTCTTGCAAGTTTTTAAGCTGCCCCCTGTGCTGGCGGTTGGTCTGCTGGTTTTAAGTTTTAGCCCCGGCGGTACGACCAGTAATCTGTTTTCTTATATGGCGAAGGGGGATGTCGCATTGTCGATTGCACTAACCGCTGTCGCCAGTTTTATTACTCCTTTTACTATCCCCCTGTTAACCGAACTTGCGCTGCAAACACAGTTAGGTGAAAACGCCAAGATTGTGTTACCCGTTGCTTTGACAATGAAACGCCTGTTTATTGTCACCATTGTGCCTGTCGTGACTGGCATGATGTTGCGTGCCTTTAAACCCGCCTGGGCAGACAGAATCCAGCCCTTGATTCACAAGTTTGCAGTGACTCTGTTTCTGGCAGTCATCTTTGCCATGATCTACCGCCTGTTTGGAAAAACACCAAAGCACCTGCTCCAGATGATAAGCATTACCAGTATTATGATTGTTCTTGCCATGCTGACAGGTTATCTGCTTTCAAAACTGGCGAAGCTAAACCGCAAACAGATCAAAACCAATACAATTGAAATTGGTATGCAAAATGGCGGTATGGCGCTGATTGTTACCCAGGGTGTATTAAATAATCCGCAAATGTCGGTTGTGCCCGTTATTTATGGTCTTATAATGTTGATTCCGATTATTATTTTTGTACTAATCAGTCGCCAACAGAGACAACATGAAACCGCTTCAGCAGTATAGTTTTAAAAACGCGCTACGCCCCTTTTCACTGGTCGTGGCGGTGGTTTCCTGCGCTCTGGGAATCCTTATTGCCTGGAACAACGGCTATCAAAACCCCTATCTGGCATTCTGGATCATGCTTGGCGGTATCCTGGCACAGGCAGGTATCAACCTTGTAAACGACATTGAAGACTTGCCACTGATTCCGCAGGATCACCCGCAGTACAAGCGCATTACAGGCATGATTCACCGCAATACCAAAGCAGGAATAGTGTGTTTTGTTCTGGCAAGTGCTATTGGTTTGTATCTGGTCAGCAAACAGGGCTGGGCACTTTTCTTGCTGATTCTTGTTTCCGGACTTGCCTCACTCAGTTATAACTTTGGACCGATTAATTTTAAACATCGCGGGCTTGCAATGTTGCAGGTTTTTCTGTTGATGGGAATCTTTATGGTGCAAGGAGCCTATCTTGCCATGAGTGGACACTTTTCAGCCCAGGCTCTACTCCATTCAATCCCCGTTAGCTTGTTGATTTCATTATTATTATTAAGCAATGAACTGCGCGACTGGGAGACAGACAAAAACAAAAATATCCAGACGCTGACGGTGCGTATCGGCTATAAAAACAGTGTTTATCTTTACTGGGCACTGATTATTGCCAGCTATTTACTGGCGGCAATTTTCTTTGTATCAGGACAGCTACATCAATTGCTCTGGTTATTATTACCCTTGCCCCTGCTGATTCCTATTAAACGCTATCTAAGTGCCACAGAGAATGCCACAAAACGGGTTAAGCTTACCCCCATGACAGGGCGCTTTTTCTTTTTGTTTGGGCTTGCGTATATGTTGGCATTAACCTGACGTAACTGTCCAGATTACCCTCTATTTTGCCCAATAGCTGCGTTAAAAGTGCTCATTTATACTTATAAACTGCGCGCTTTCGCCTTGCTCTTGAGCAAAATGAAGGGCAATCTGGGCAATTACGGATTCGCTGAGTAATTACAAACTAACAGAATCTTTGCAGCTAATGCAGATTCAGCTAAATATTCACTTGAAAACAAATCCAATTAGCCCATTATATGTACTTTCAACCCATCCCCCCTGTTTTTGATACATTTTTAAAAATATATCAAAAACAGGGGGGATGGGTTCTATCCATTAAAGCAAGCTGGTAAAAAATGAAACAATATCGAGGTACAACCATCCTTTCCGTGCGTCGTAACGGCAAGGTAGTGATTGGTGGTGATGGACAGGTTTCTCTGGGAAACACCATCATGAAAGGCAATGCGCGCAAAGTGCGGCGTTTGTATGAAGACAAGGTTATTGCGGGCTTCGCAGGCGGAACGGCTGATGCCTTTACCCTGTTTGAGAAGTTTGAAGCCAAACTGCATGAATACAACGGCAATCTGGTGCGGGCAGCCATTGAACTCGCAAAAGACTGGCGAACCGACAGGGGAATGCGCCAGCTGGAAGCACTGCTTGCTGTGGCAGACAAGGAAACATCACTGATCATTACCGGAAATGGCGATGTTATCGACCCTGAAGATAACCTGATTGCGATTGGCTCTGGTGGACCTTATGCACAGTCGGCAGCACGGGCATTACTGGATAATACTGATCTGTCTGCACGCGAAATTGTAGAAAAGGGCTTGAGTATTGCAGGTGATATTTGTATATATACCAACCAGAATCAAACCATTGAAGAACTGTAAACAGCATTCCTGTTTCCGTATAAAACCAGCAAAATATATAAAAAACCGGGGGGATGGGTATTATTTAATAAACCATCCCCAAGAGTGGAAAAAACTATGTCAATGACCCCAAGAGAAATCGTCCAGGAACTCGACAAACACGTTATTGGACAGAATAACGCCAAACGCGCCGTAGCAATTGCCTTGCGTAACCGCTGGCGCAGACAGCAACTTGATGCCGATTTGCGTCAGGAAGTAACCCCCAAAAATATTCTTATGATTGGACCGACGGGTGTGGGTAAAACAGAAATCGCACGACGCCTTGCGAAGCTTGCCAATGCACCGTTTATCAAGGTAGAGGCAACAAAATTTACCGAAGTCGGCTATGTCGGCAAGGAAGTTGATTCGATTATTCGTGATCTTGCCGATGTTGCCGTCAAACTCACCCGCGAAGAAGAAATCAAAAAAGTAAAAAATCGTGCCGAGGATGCCGCAGAAGAGCGTATCCTGGACATTTTATTACCCCGCGCAACAGCCACTGCTTCTGATGACTGGACAGGTAGCGACAAGCAGACAGATAATTCAACCCGCCAGAAGCTCCGCAAAAAACTGCGCGAAGGTCAGCTTGATGACAAGGAAATTGAAATTGAAGTGTCAGCCACTCTCGGCGTTGAAATTATGACACCACCTGGCATGGAAGACATGGCAAGCCAGTTGCAGGGCATGTTTCAAAATCTGGGCAGCAATAAAACCAAAAAACGCAAGCTCAAAATAAAAGACGCACTAAAAGAACTTGCGGAAGAAGAAGCGAATAAAATGATCAATACCGAAGACCTGAAAATGCAGGCGCTTGAAAACGTCGAGCAAAACGGCATTGTCTTCCTTGATGAAATTGATAAAGTCGTGCAAAAAAGTGAAATAAGTGGTGCCGGTGTCTCACGCGAGGGCGTGCAGCGTGACCTCTTGCCACTGATTGAAGGCAGCACCGTTTCCACCAAACATGGCATGGTAAAAACAGACCATATACTGTTTATCGCCTCGGGTGCATTTCATCTCGCAAAACCATCCGACCTGATTCCGGAATTACAGGGTCGCTTGCCGATACGGGTTGAATTGAATGCACTCACCGCAGATGACTTCAAGCGCATTCTGACCGAGCCAAACGCCTCACTCACCGAGCAATACCAGGGCTTGCTTAAAACCGAAGATGTCAATATCCAGTTTACCGATGATGGCATACAGCGTATTGCCGAAACAGCCTATCAGGTCAACGCGCAAACCGAAAATATTGGCGCGCGGCGTCTGCATACGATAGTCGAGCGGCTACTTGAAGAAGTGCTATACTGCGCTCCGGATTGTACGCAAGACGTCGTGGTTGATGCCAAAATGGTTGATGAAGTGCTCGGCGACCTGATTGAAGATGAAGATCTAAGCAGATATATCCTGTAGCTTATCTTAAATAAATTAACAGAGCGGATTAAAACCAATGACCCCAACAAATATTGCTTTACACCAAAAATCGCGTGTTCTTGAACTCACCTGGCCGGATGACGTTGTGCACCGGCTCCCCTGTGAGTACCTGCGCGTATATTCTCCATCAGCCGAAGTTCGCGGACATGCGCCCGGGCAGGAAACACTGCAACTGGGCAAGGAAAATGTCAATATCACCGCCATAGAACCCGTTGGCAACTACGCTGTAAAACTCGTTTTTGATGACAGCCATGACAGCGGACTGTATGACTGGGGCTTGTTACGCGAACTTGGTGATAACTACGAAAAGCACTGGAATGATTACCTTGATCGCTGTGAAGAAGCAGGTTACGAACGTAAGGCACCAGGGCAAATTATATAAAAACTGCCCGGACAGGTTCTAAAACTCAAATTGCAGCGTTTTACAGATCGAATTAGTCCAAACGCCGAAATCGTGGCACTCTATTGGATTACGCTGCGAATTGAGTAAAGCAATCGTTCCTAAAAAATTTCATTGTGAACTTTTAATTAAGCTCCAAGTCTTAGGAAGCATCATAGTTAAGATAATAACCAAGATAATAACGGACACATAAGATAATGAAATTTTTAAACTTTTTACTAGCAACCTTACTCTTGATAGCAACCCAGAGCAGTTATGCACTGCCACCCGCTTTCCAGGCGGATTATATTGTAAAAAAAGGCAGTATGACGCTTGGGAAGCTGCATACCTCGCTCAAATATGCAGGTAATAAATACTCCTACCACAAAAAAACCAAAGCCACTGGTTTGGCGGCTCTGTTAACAGGCATAAAAATCATCGAAAATAGCGATGGCAGCTTTAGCGGACAGCAACTCATGCCGCAAAATTATCTTTTTAACCAGTCGCGCCATGGCAAATCCAAAATTGACAAAGCCTCATTTCGGGGCAATCAGGTGGCAGGCTCTTACAAGA
>JALVDQ010000273.1 GCA_027008885.1 Thiotrichaceae bacterium
CATTTCAACATCAAAAAAGGAACCCAGGACAGAGCCTCACTCGAAATCATGCTGGCACAGGATTTAAGCCAGAACAAAGCGCAACTCAACTATCACATTGTAGGGCGTGGTGAACAAATTGAGTATAAATTTCAACGCCTTGGTCAGGAAAAACTTAAAACACCCGCAGGCACTTTTAACACAGTTAAAGTAAAGGTTGTGCGCAAGGGAAACAAACGCGACACCACATTCTGGATGGCAAAAGAATTGGGTTATATGCCTGTAAAAGTAGTACACAGAGAAAAGAAAGACTTAATCACCTCAATCATCAAAAAATATAAAAAACTTTAGATGTTTTACCTGGGAGTCTTCTTATTTTGGCAACGTTCCCGTACAGACTCCCAGACTCCCAGCCACTGAAAAACATAATTTTTCCAAAATAAAAATTCTTTTGTGACAAACAACACAGAAACCAATCACCGATAGTGGAATACTAAACTCAACCGCAATAAAGGTTAACTCTGACAAGGTTCAAGTTTTTACGCCCTGAATGTACGAACCTTGTCAGACTAATATCCCAGGTATTTAAAGGTTGCGGGAGGAGTTTATAACCATTACAGACAAGGTGATGAAAATGAAAAAATTATTATTAGTATCAATACCTCTTCTCGTGCTTTCATCAAATCTATTGGCATGTGATGATAAAGCCTGCGAAACTGCTTATTTGTCTTCTACAAAACAATATGTGGCTAACTATAAAAGACACGCCATCTCAGAAAGAAACGAGCGGGAAGCCTATGCAAAAATTCGGGAAAAAAGGGATTATGCCATCGTTAAACATTTACAACGCATTAAAAAACATCTGTCTCATCAATGAATTAAACAAGAACAATAATAAAAACTTGATTGCAAGAATGAAAATAATAATACAATCAAACTAAAAGCCCCGCATCTGGGGCTTCTTTATATCCGGTGGATTCAACTTTGAAGTGCAACGACCAGATTTCTAGATTTTACTTCAAGTGGAGTCAAATGAGCCTGTGAGTAGGCTGTTGAAATAATGCCCTTGATTATTTCTCTTTTAAGAATAACCCATAGGTTTATGGGAAATCCAAAAAGCAAGAGATTACCCACTTAAAGTGATAAAATGTCGTTTTCTATCCATCCAGGAAAGCTATGCCGAAGCACCAACTATTTCGCCTGTTTACACGTCTTGGGTTCTTTCTGCTTTATCTGCTGATACCTGTTTTTGATCTGTTTCGCTTTAATCTTGATACACACAAGTTTATCTTTATGCGAAAAACAATAGCTTTGGGTATTGATGAATTTCGGCTTCAGCAGATTTCAGCATTTGAGATGCTCTGGAATTTTTTTGAAATAATCTTTTTTCCTGTGATGGCGATCATAGCCATTGGAGCGTTCATCACCTGGAGATGGGGTCTGCTTTATTGTGGCTGGCTTTGCCCGCATGAATCGGTGGTTGAAATCATCAATCACCTAATGCGGCGAGCCTCGGGAAAATTCACACTCTGGGACAGAAAAATACTCCCGCAAAAGCAACTTGACGGTACTCATATCAAGCCACATAAACGCTGGTGGCTGCTTACTGCTGTGGTGATCTTTCTGCTTGCATTCGTATGGGCAATTTCAATACTCAGCTATTTGCAAGACCCCAAAGAAGTCTATAGCAACCTGATCCATGCCAGTTTTACATCAGGGCAACTGATTTTTCTGCTAATTGCCACAAGCTTGTTTATGCTGGAATTTACTTTCGCACGGCACTTATTCTGTCGCTTTGGGTGCTCACTGGGGCTGTTTCAAAGCCTTGTCTGGATGCTCAATAAAAAAGCCATGGTGGTTGGCTTTGACCGCAGCCGCGCCAAACAGTGCAAAGGTTGTGATCTGTCCTGTGAAATCGCCTGCCCTATCCAGCTTAAACCTCGCAGCATCAAGCGCAAGATGTACTCCTGCTCACAATGTATGCGCTGCATTGATGCCTGCAGTAGCGTACAGAAACAACACATCGTGCAAAGCGATGCCATACAAAATATGCAAAAAACAGGGGGGATGGGTATGCCTCTGTTACAGATGATAGAGGGCGAATGCGCACTGGACAAATCCGCCCGCGACTTTGGAAAAAAACGCCCGCCACCTGAAAACTGTTACAGCATCGAGAAAGCAGATTAGATAATTCAGGTTTCGGAGTTCAAATTTATCGTTACGCAGGGAAACACAGAGAATGAATGACTGGAATCAGTGTTTCCATGCTGTTTTTGAACTCCAAAACTTGAGTTTATTTGCGATCGGTGATGATTAAATCAATCCGGCGATTTCTCATCCTGCCTCTTGGAGTCTTGTTTGTAGCGATTGGCTCTGCATCTCCAAGCCCTTCTATGCGGATTCGTCTGGGATTAACCCCTTCTTTTACCAGCGCTTTTTTCATTTGACCACTACGCAACAGCGAAATAAAAGAATTTCTTTGCTTTGATCCCAGGCTATCTGAATGACCCCGAATAACGATATTGACATTTTTATAAGATTTTAGCAGCTTCGCTGTTACCTTAATCTGCTCAATTGAGTTACTGCTAAATTCTTCTGAACCCGCCTTAAATGAAATCTTGTCAAAAAGAATGGGTTGATTGCGATTACCGCCCCTTTGCAGTGCTTGCTTTAACTTTGTTTCAAAGTCAACCTGGGGGGCTTGTGTCT
>JALVDQ010000274.1 GCA_027008885.1 Thiotrichaceae bacterium
TGTCCGTAGGCATTGGCTTTTATGACGGCACTGATTTTTGAATTAGGTGCTGCTTTTTTTGCCCGAAGAAGATTGTGTTGTAATGATTCTGGATGAATAATTATACGGGCAGAGCGCTTCATTTTTCTTAACCAAAAATATGTAAAAAACAGGGGGGATGGGTTTGTATATACAGTATTGTGAGCAATTCTTATCCCTGAAAATCAGGTGCGTAGACATCCGGCATGAAATTGTCAAAACGGGTAAACTTGCCTGTAAAGGTCAGGCGAACTTTTCCGATTGCACCGTTACGCTGCTTGCCAATAATCACTTCTGCCATGCCCTTGTCGGGGCTGTCTTCATTATAGACCTCATCCCGATAGATAAACATAATGACGTCCGCATCTTGCTCAATAGCGCCTGATTCACGCAGGTCAGACATGATTGGGCGCTTGTTGGGGCGTTGTTCCAGGGAACGGTTAAGCTGTGACAAGGCAATTACGGGGCACTCCATTTCTTTGGCAAGTTGCTTTAGTCCCCGCGATATTTCTGAGATTTCAGCGGCACGGTTATCGGATTTATTGCCCGATTGCATGAGCTGGATATAGTCAATCACAATAAGCCCGAGCTGACCATGTTCACGCGCCAGACGTCTGGTTTTGGCACGGATTTCTGTTGGTGACATGGCGGCTGTGTCATCAATAAACAGTTTGGTTTCACCAAAGGTTTTGACTGCCATGCCAATTCGTGGCCAATCTTCTTCACGAATTTTTCCGGTGCGAATATCATTTAGCGGGACTCGTCCAATGGAGGCAAACATTCTGAGAATGAGCTGCTCGGCGGGCATTTCCATGCTAAATATGGCAACAGGTTTTTTATCATTTATGGCAATAAATTCAGCCAGATTCATGGAGAAGGTTGTTTTTCCCATGGAGGGACGACCGGCAACAATAATCAGATCACCTTTTTGCAAACCGGAGGTCATTTCATCGAGATCAGTGAAGCCGGTTTCTGCGCCTGTTATTTTGGCATCAGATTTGCTCAACTCGTCAATATGCGCGAGTGTGCTCTTCAGCAAAGACTTGATGTTTTGAAAATCCTGCTGGCGGTTTCCCTGTTCGGCTATTTCAAAAACTTTTTTTTCTGCTTCATCCAGAAGTTCTTTGCTGGGGCGATCACCCGCGTTAAAGGCATCTTCCGAAATTTCAGAACCAACGCTGATAAGCTGGCGCAGTATGGATTTTTCGCGCACGATTTCAGCATAGGCACGAATATTGGCAGCACTTGGCGTGTCTTTTGCCAGTGTGCCCAGATAGGCAAGCCCGCCAGCATTTTCAAGTTCATCACGATCTTTTAGCCATTCGGAGAGTGTAATAATGTCAAGTGGCTTGTCACTTTCGGCAAGTACGGCAATTGAGCGAAAGATGAGGCGGTGATCCTGACGGTAAAAATCGTGTTCGGCAACGACATCGGCAACCTTGTCCCAGGCGCGGTTTTCGAGCAACAGCCCTCCCAGAACAGACTGTTCTGCTTCAATCGAATGAGGAGGGACCTTGAGTTGTTCATAGTCCTGGGCAGGGTGCGGGTCGAATGTATCGACAGATGTGGGGAATATAGCTTGCATTCGTTTAGTTTACGTTACTTTGATTGTGGGATGATAGTAACAAAAGCCGTTGATTGTCTGTGGATAAGTTGTGGGTGATTAGTTTGCTGTTTCATGCACGTTCTGAATGGCATAAATGATTAACGAAAACCAGCCTGCAATAAAACTTAAACCGCCAACTGGTGTTATTATTCCGAATATAGTACGACCAGTCAGGGTGTATAAGTAAAGGCTTCCAGAGAATAGTAAAATACCTGTTATAAAAAAGGAAGCAGCGAGTTTTAATGCTCTTGGTGTTGTATGATATTTAGCGCTTTGGCTACTGATAAATAATAGCGCGCATACATGATAAAACTGGTATTCAACGCCAGTGTGATAGCGTTGCAAGGCATGTTCAGAAAAATGCTTTTCCAGACCATGAGCACCAAAGGCACCAAGGATTACCGCCAGCATTCCAAGGGTGGCGGTAGCTAGTACTCCAACAACATTGTATTGATGGGTACAGCGAGTCAGAAAGCGGTTAGCCACTAGGCGCCCTTTGCAGGGAATGGTTGTTCCCTTTACAAAAAGGGCAACAACGTGGATGACCGCTTTCTGGCTCGCCCGAAGGGAGCAACCCAAAGCGTCCAATACGGCGTTATGGCTCTTGTCAAGGGAATAACCATTGCCTTCGAGCCATGCCTTGTCTTGAACGCTTTGGATTGCTCTGTATCCATCAATACAATATTGCTGGAGTACTTAATAAAAATTTATTCATATTATAGGTTTCTCTGCTTGAATTATGCCTCCCAAGATACCATCTTAGCTGCTACAAATTAAAAACCTTTAAGATGCTATGGATTATAAAGATTATTACAAAATTCTTGATATTGAACGCTCCGCAAGCAAGGCAGAAATAAAAAAAGCCTATAGAAAACTGGCGCGAAAATATCACCCGGACGTTAGCAAAGTCGCCAACGCGGAGGAGCGTTTTAAAGAAGTGAATGAAGCTTACGAAGTGCTCAGCGATGATCAAAAGCGTCAACAATACGATACGCTGGGAGCAAACTGGAAAAATGGACAACACTTTGATCCTCCACCTGGCTGGGGAGGAGGCTTTGATTTCAACCAATTTACACAGGGTGGTCACAGCTCGGGAAGAGGCGCTGCTGGAGCTGGCTTTAGTGATTTTTTCGAATCCCTGTTCGGTGGCGGATTTCAACAGAGTGGCTTTGGACAACAACAGCAACGCAGAAAACCACCTGCCGAGACAATGATACTTAATGTTGATCTTGAAGATATATTTTTCGGTGGCAAAAAAAAGGTACGCTTGCCGAGTGGGTCAACAATTGAAGTTAAAATACCCAAAGGTTTTGAGGAAGGAAAAAAGATACGCCTTGCAGGAAAGGCAGCAAACGGAGCAGATATACACCTTAAGATTCAAATAAGGAAGCATCCAAAATATCGCCTGGAAGGTAAGGATATTTATCTGGATTTGCCCATTGCGCCCTGGGAAGCTGCTTTGGGAAGCAGTGTAACCATAGAGACTCTGGCAGGGCAACTGAAGTTGAAAATCCCTGAAAACTCTGTTTCAGGCAAAAAAATGCGAATAAGAAATAAAGGCTTGCCTGGTGCTCCTAATGGTAATCTATATGTTGTATTACAGATAGTTACACCACCGGCAAAGACAGAAGCAGAAAAAAAATTCTATCAGGAAATGGCAGAGAAATTTGACTGGACGCCACGATAGGATTATAACTAGAGTGAGACATTGGTTTTTACAAACTAAAATGTGTGAATAGCATTATAATAAAGAACACGGATAAAGAGCACAGTAAACATTACGTTTATAAAAAAGCGAATATGGGCGGCAACAATGAAACTTTCCAGGGACATTCTTCTTGTTATTCTTGTAACTTTAACGGGATATATTGGGACATGTAGCGTCGCAAATGCACGATTGCCCGCAATAGTTAACGGGCAGGCACTTCCGTCCCTTGCTGATATGCTGGAACGTGTCACACCAGCAGTCGTTAATATATCGACAGAAACCGGAGCGGGTTCACTTAATGATCCTGTATATCGGCACTTTTTCGGAAAAAAAATACCTGCAAAAAAACGACTTGGTACAGGCTCGGGAATTATAGTAGATGCAAGAAACGGATATATAGTAACCAATGCGCATGTTATTGAAAATGCGAAAAAAATTATTGTTACCTTAAAAGACCAGCGCCAGTTTTACGCCAAACTGGTTGGCAAAGACCTGAAAGCAGATGTTGCGGTGATTCGCATTCAGCCAGAACGCCTGACAGCCATGCGGATTGCCAACAGCAAACGTCTGAGAGTTGGTGATTTTGTTGTCGCCATTGGCAATCCCTATGGTCTGGGACAGTCTGTAACATCAGGTATTATTAGTGCCTTGGGTAGAACAGGTCTTGGAATCGAGCATTATGAAGATTTTATTCAAACAGATGCGCCTATAAATCCTGGTAATTCAGGAGGTGCTCTGGTGAATTTACGGGGCGAATTGATCGGAATTAATACTGCTATTCTCGGCGGTAAAAGTGGCGGAAATGTAGGTATTGGTTTTGCTATTCCTTCGGCAATGATAATTAATATCAAGGATCAACTGGTTAAGTATGGAAAAGTTGAAAGAGGGCAGTTGGGCATAGAAATACGTGATATTCAACCTAATATGGTGAAGAGCTACAAGCTTGTAAATGGACGCGGTGCGCTTATCTCTGGCGTTATAAGCAACTCCCCCGCAGAAAGAGCGGGTATTCGTGCTGGTGATGTTATTACACGGATAAATGGTGCAGTAGTTACTAATAGCTCCAACCTGAAAAGCATGATTGGTAACTTGCGCATGGGTTCAAAAGTAAAAATGGAATATATACGCAATGGATCTGTGAGAAATTGTGTGGCAAAAGTTGGTTTTGCTAATGAGAGAAAACAGTTTAGCGTAAAAAATGGACACCGAATCAAGCCAGCAGCAAGACGTAAACCTAAAAGGAAAAATTATTTCCCGGATATATGGGATAATTAAGAGTTCCCGGACAGACTCCTGGGAGTTAAAAAACACAATATTTGTGCTTGCAGAAATGTAATTTGCCAGCTATTCTTTGGTCACTTTACAGGAAAGTAGCTAATTCTTGTGAAATAAGGTATTATTAAGCATATAGCTTATATAAAAGTAGCTGTGCGCTGCTAGCTACTGAGTAGCATAGCGGTGTTTTTACAACTGTAGTGGTAATAAGGTAAATAACTGGATAGATACTGGATAGATAAATAACTGCTTAATGAGTTATTTGCTTGAAAGAAAAGTACAACTTTACCACACGTTGGTCAGTATCCGTAGAAGGGGAATTTTAAATGCACTTAAGCCCGGTGCTAATTTCCCTTTGGATGACAGGTTTGGTGTCCCCAATCCAGACCTGTTTTTTTAGCCTCACCCGGTAGCCCCCTATCTGGTGAGGCTTTTTCATATTTCAATCCCAGGTTTTAGTGGTTATACCTACTTATTCAACCTCCTCTTGAAAGCATTCTTCTCAAGTTATCGCGTGAGTCGCTGAAGTTTATGTTACCAATCAGATTTAACCCCTGATTATGCTTGGTTTACCGAGCTGTAGCGATCCTCCCTAACTTTTTCATAAATTATACTCCTGGGCTTAAAAAAACTGAAAAGGAAAACCACAAGTTTTGTGCCTCTTTTGCTTTCTGGTTTAGACGTTTTCTTCTGCCTGAAGCCAACGATCCAGTTGCTTCCGTAACTCATTTAAGCCAACTCCTTTCAAGGCTGAAAATATCTGTACGCTGTTATCATTAGAGTATTTTTTTAACTCCTGACGGGTTTTTAGAAGAGCTGTTTTTGCCTGCCCGTGTTTTAACTTGTCAGATTTATTCAGTACAATATGAACGGGCAGATTTCTTGCATCTGCCCATGCAAGCATTTTTAAATCATGTTCAAGCATCGGTCTACGTATATCCATGACAATGACCAGTCCACGCAAGGTAAAACGCCGGGTAAGATAAGATTCAATAAACCGTTGCCACTGAAGTTTTATCTTGTCGGGTACTTTAGCGTAACCATAACCGGGAAGATCCACTAAATATTTTCCGTCAGGCAGACTGAAAAAGTTGATTAACTGGGTGCGTCCAGGTGTCTTGCTGGTACGCGCCAAACTTTTTTGCTGACAAAGGCGGTTAAGTGTACTTGATTTTCCTGAATTGGAGCGTCCTGCAAAAGCAACTTCAAATCCAAGCTCGGGAGGGAGCGTATTAATTGTGGTTGCACTTTGTAAAAAACGCGCCTGCTGATAAAAAGCACTCATAAATTGATCTCATTCTTTGCTGTATGTTGGGGGATGTGGTATAAAACGTCGCAAATTTTAATAGATAATGTTTGGCGATGTTCTGGCTTATACCAAATTCCAGAGTATACCGTTAGAAAGTATTTAGGAGTACTTTAAATGAAAAAGGCAATTTTATTTGCACTAGCAACAAGTTTCGTGGGCACTGCAGTATTCGCAAATGAGTCGGCAAAAACCGGGGATGCAACAAAGGGCAAGACACTCAGTGCGGTGTGTGCCGCATGTCATGGCGCTGACGGGAACAGTAGTAATCCTGACTGGCCCAAGCTGGCGGGGCAGGGCGAGGCTTATATTGTCAAGCAACTGCATGACTTTAGAGAAGACAAGCGCGCAGAAGCGACGATGACACCTATGGCAAAGGGTATTGCCACTGATGAAGATGTGCTGCATCTTGCCGCCTATTTTTCCAGCCAGAAACAAACAGGTGGAACTGCCAACAAGGATAAGGTGGCTGCCGGGGAAAAAATTTATAGAGGCGGTATTATGGCTTCTGGTGTAGCCGCCTGCTCAGGCTGTCATGGTCCCACTGGAATGGGTAATCCCCCTGCAAAATATCCAAGAATTTCCGGGCAACATGCCAAATATATCGCCAAGCAACTGAAAGCTTTTAGATCAGGTTCGCGTACTAATGATCCAGGAAAAATGATGCGCAATATTGCTGCCAAAATGTCTGATGCAGAAATAGAAGCCGTTGCAGAATATATTGCTGGCTTACATGACTAATTATAAAATCATTTAACATACTGTATAACTATAGAGGGTGGCTTTAAAGCCACCCTCTGTTCTGCGTATAAATCACAAGCTGACTGGGTTAGGGCTTTTCTTTCTGCTTTAACTTCTTTTTTTGCCCTTTTGAAATGCGCGTAACATCCCGTGCAATATGTTTATTTCACTGCGATCCAGTTTGATACGTCCATATAATCTGCGTAAACGTGTCATAAGGTATCTGGGATTTTCAGGATCAAGAAAACCAGTGTCTGTCATTGCCTCTTCAAGGTGTTGAAAATAGCTTTCCAGATCGGCTGAAGTAACCTGGTTTTGCTTCTTGTCAGAATCATTTATCACTTTGCTCGAATCCTGATGTGCTAACCATGCCATGCGGCATTCATAACTGATAATCTGTACGGCAGCAGCAATATTCAGGGAGCTATAATCAGGGTTTGTGGGAATAAGCAGAAGATGCTGGCATAAAGCCAGCTCCTTGTTTGTCAGACCTGAACTTTCACGCCCGAAGACGACAGCAACTTTTTGCTTTTGCGCCTGTTGAACCAACAACTCACCACATTCCCTGGAATCTTTAATATCCCAGCTTAGCGATCTTTTTTTACGCGCGCTTGCACCAATTACAAGCTGGCAATCGGCAATAGCTGACTGCATCTTATCCACCACAACCGCCTGCTCTAAAATATCTGCGGCATTTGATGACATCGCGACTGCCTGCGGGTCAGGGAAGGATTTCGGTTGCACCAGATAGAGCTCTGATAAACCCATCGTTTTCATGGCACGCGCGGCTGCACCGATATTTCCGGGATGGGAAGTTTGAATTAATACAATCCTGATATTTGCCAATGTGTTTCTTGTCTGCATTTTCTGTTAGAATCCCGCCGCTTGCTGCTTTCATATAATTTCATTTATAACAAAGAAGCAATTATTCTTGTCTTAATTAAAGAGGTCGCTCCCATGAACCCAATGCTTAATATGGCTATTAAAGCTGCCTACGAAGCCGGAAATATAATCGCTCGTAGTGCTGATAGAATCGACCAGTTACAGATTGAAAGCAAGGATAAAAATGACTTTGTTAGTGAAGTTGATCGTGCTGCAGAAGCCAGTATTATTGGCATACTAAAAAAAGCCTATCCCGAGCATGCTTTTCTTGGTGAAGAAACAGGGCAACATGAAGGTAATACAGATTCTCAGGGCATCAAATATGAATGGATCATTGATCCTCTGGATGGTACCACCAATTATCTTTATGGCATTCCGCAATATGCTGTATCCATTGCCCTGAAAAAAAATGGCAAGCTGGATCAGGCGGTTATCTATGATCCCATTAAAGATGAATTGTTTTACGCCTCACGCGGTGGTGGTGCTTTTTTAAACAAACGCCGCATACGTGTTTCAAAACGATTTTCCCTGAGCGGAGCCTTGCTAACCACTGGTATTCCCTACCGCCCCGATCAGGCAGATATTATTGATGTCTATTTTCAGAGCATGAAAGCATTAATAGTAGATACTGCGGGTGTACGTCGCCCTGGCGCGGCATCGCTTGATCTTGCCTATGTAGCCGCAGGGCGTTATGACGGATTCTGGGAGTTTGGTTTACATGAATGGGATATTGCAGCCGGTTGCCTGTTAATTCAGGAAGCTGGCGGGCTGGTTGGGGATTTGCATGGCGGTAATACGCATCTGCAAACAGGTGATATTGTTGCAGCCAGCCCAAAAGTGTTTAAGGACATGATCAAGCGTCTGCACAGCGTTTTGCCAAAGTAGCTTTTTAGCAGGAAACAGTCCTGGCAGTAAAATAGGGGGTACATTTTTTAAAAACCCATCCCCTCACTTTTTTATATATTTTCCGCGTGTGTTGAGGAACAAAACACGGGAGCGATGCTTAAACGTGCTCTTCTGTCCTCTGTCATCAGTCCTCTGTCTTCTGATAACCCATCCCCCCCTTTTTTTATACTTTTTTAAAATCAGCTCCAACAAGCACTTATTTTTTTTTACCAAGCCAGCTATAATCATGGATTCCTCTTATATTTTTAGGTTTTGATAATGGCTAGAGTTACAGTAGAAGATTGTCTTAAATATGTTGATACAAACTATGAACTGGTTTTAAAAGCAGCAAGACGGGCGCGTGATATTTCTGAAGGTGCGCCACCTTTGGTTGAAGAAAACGGGGATAAGCCAGTCGTTATTGCTTTGCGTGAAATTGCGGAAAATGTCAAGGCTGACGATCTTATGGAGCCTGCGGCGTCCAATGAAATGACAATGGATCAGGATCAGTCACAGGAACCTCTAGAAATCAAAGTTAACTAAATTGGCAAAACCTGTTAATGCCCGCTAAGGAATCTTCAATAAATTTACCGCTTACCAGCGCAACCGACCTGACAGAGCAGGTGAGCCGCTATTTGAGCGATGAAGATACCAAACGGGTATATGATGCTTTTCTTTTTGCCGGAGATGCTCATGATGGTGTCGTCCGAAAATCCGGCGAATTTTATATTTTTCACCCTATTGAAGTTGCCTCCATTCTGGCAGATTTGCACATGGATGCTGATACCATCTGTGCTGCCCTGCTGCACGATGTGATTGAAGATACTCCGTATACCAGGGCAGACCTGGAAAAACGCTTTGGAAAAACCGTCGCTGATCTCGTTAATGGTGTAACCAAGCTTGCAGGTGGTGAGTTTACCTCCCGTCAGGAGGCTGCCGCGGCGAGTTTCCAGAAGATGATGGCAGCAGTCACACAGGATTTTCGGGTGGTGCTGATCAAGCTGGCTGACAGGCTACATAATGTCAGAACACTGGGAGTGCGCAAGCCTGATGCCAAAAGGCGTATTGCCAGGGAAACACTGGATATTCATGTGCCTTTGGCGCGTCGTCTGGGTATGAATTCGCTCCGCAAGGATCTGCAAGTTACCGCATTTATGCACTTGTACCCCTGGCGCTCCCGGATTTTACGTCGTGCAATGGATGATTATCGGGATGAAAACATCCATTTGCACCAGCAAATTCTTGGCAAGCTAAAGCGTTCTCTGCTGGATAATAATATTAAGGCAGAGGTGCTTCGCTGGGATAAAAATATCTACAAACTTTATAAGCGCATGAAAGACAGCAAAGGAAAGAAACGCCTTTGTAGTAGCGCTGAAGCACTAGAACTGAGGGTTCTGGTTAATTCTCCAATGGAGTGCTATACCGCGCTTGGTGTTATACATCAGCTTTATCAGCCGAAAATCAATTCGTTTAAAGATTTTATTGCAACGCCCAAGATATATGGTTTTCAGGCATTGCAAACCGCATTATTGACACCTCAGGGGCAGGTGATTCTGATTCAAATTCAAAGCCATGAAATGTACCAGATCGCCCAGTATGGAATTGCTGCGCACTGGCGTTATCCCGGGCTGGCAACAAGCAAGGCAAAATCTCAGGAATATCTGCAACACTGGCTTAAGCAAGTCGAGGAAATACAGGAAGTAACCGGCGATGCAGCCGAGTTTATGGAGGATATGAAGGCGGATCTGTTCCTGAGTGAAATCTATGTTTTTACGCCTCAGGGGCAGACCAAAGTTTTACCCAAGGGAGCGACACCGCTGGATTTTGCCTACTCAATACATACCGAAGTGGGAAACAAGTGCGTGAGTGCGATTGTCGATGGCGAGCATGCGCGTTTAAATTCAACGCTTGGCAATGGCGCGATGGTTGAAATTATCACAGATGAGATGGCTACGCCGGATCCATCCTGGGAAAATTTTGTGGTTACGGCAAAGGCGCGTTCCTCAATTCGCAGCTGGAACAATAAGCGCAAAACGCATGAATTTATTGACTTGGGAAAGCAAATTCTTGAAAAGAACTTGAGCCAGTATAATAGCTCGTTTAAATCAATTTCGCCGGAACTTGTCAGGCAGGTTATGGATACTCTGGGTCTGAAGGATGAAGATGCCCTGTTTGTGAGTCTTGCAAAAGGCAGTCAGTCTGCCGAACTGGTGGCAAGACGTTTATTGGGAAATCAAAAACTCACACCTGTCAGTGAAAACAAACAATGCCAATTGCTTATCAAGGGTACAGAAGGGCTTGTTGTGCATTTGGAAGACTGTTGCCACCCGCTACCCGGAGATACGATTGCCGCACAGTTAAATGAGCAGCGGGGGCTGGAAGTGCATCGCACAAATTGCCCAAAACTTCCGCAAAATGGAAAAAAAACGATTACGGTTGCCTGGAGTGATGAGGCAAAAAAGGAAGGACTTTTTTTGGCATCGCTTAATGTGCGTGCCAGAAATCGTGTGGGAGTGCTCTCGCATTTAACTCACCTGCTTGAGAAAAAACGTGTCAATATTGAAGATATTCACATAACAGGCGATGATAAAATCAAGGATTTGTATTTTTTACTTCAGGTAGAAAGTAGTAATCACCTGCGGAGAATAGCAGAGGCATTTACCAGAATGTCGCATGTGATTGATGTCTCACGACCTTTTGCATAGATCGTATAAGAAACTGGATTAAAAAAGTTAAATATCTAACAGATAAACAAGGAAAAAGTAAATGGCAACAGAGATTACAAGAGAAATAATATCAACGGATCGCGCACCGCAGGCGATTGGTACCTATTCGCAGGCAGTAAAAGTTGGCAATACGGTTTATATTTCAGGTCAAATTCCGCTGGTTCCCGATACCATGGAAGTGCATGAGGGTGAATTTGCAGATCATGTGCGACAGGTTTTCAGCAATCTGTCTGCCATTGCAGAAGCCGCTGGTGGAACTCTGGATAATTTTGTGAAAGTTAATGTGTTTCTCACTGATCTGAGTAACTTTGTCACTGTAAATGAGGTCATGGCAGAGTTTTTTACCCAGCCCTATCCTGCGCGTGCCGCAGTTCAGGTTGCAGCCCTGCCCAAAGATGTGCAGGTGGAGGCGGATGCGGTGATGGTGCTTTAGTTTGGATAGCAAGCCCCGAATAGCACTTTATCCGGGTACTTTTGACCCTATTACAAATGGGCATATTGATCTGGTAGAACGGGCAGCAAAGCTGTTTGATAAAGTTGTCGTGGCGATTGCGTCAAACAGCAAGAAAAAACCTCTTTTTTCATTGCAAAAGCGTATTCAGCTGGCGCAACAGGTGTTGCTTGATTGCCCTAATGTTAGCGTGCAAGGTTTTGATGTATTGCTGGTTGATTTTGCGCGTCAGCAAAGGGCAAATATTTTGATACGCGGCTTGCGGGCTGTCTCTGACTTTGAATACGAGTTTCAGTTAGCCAGTATGAACCGTAATCTGGCGCCTGAAATTGAATCGGTGTTTTTAATGCCTGCAGACGAGTATTCCTTTATATCATCGTCTTTGGTGAAAGAGGTCGCAAGTTTGGGGGGGGATGTTTCAAGCTTTGTTCATCCTCTGGTTGACAGGGCACTCAGCGATGAAAAAAGAAAGTAATTCAAGTTTGTTCAAGAGCAAGGCAAAAGCGCGCAGTTTATCAGTATAAATGAAATTAGACTTGTAAAATCAATCATCTTCCATATATTGACAAAGGTTAATGTTTTTTAAAACATGCCACTGCTAGAATGCGCCTAAATTATTCTAAATTATAGAACAGATGCGTCGAAATTTTTTAAAAGGAAACAAAATATGGCTTTATATATAACCGATGAATGTATTAACTGTGATGTTTGTGAGCCAGAGTGCCCAAATGAAGCAATTTATATGGGTGAGGAGATCTATGAGATAGATCCTGAAAAGTGTACTGAGTGTGTCGGTCATTATGATGAGCCACAATGTGTAGAAGTTTGTCCGGTTGATTGTATTCCTAAAGATCCAAATCATGTAGAAACTGAAGAGGAACTTATGGCAAAGTATGAGAGACTTATGGCTGAATAGCAGTAGTGATTATAGCGGTATAGTGGTAGCGGGGCAGGGGGCTGTTCCCACTACTACTGTGATACCTATATATACCCATCCCCCCCTTTTTTAGTACTTTTTTATGCTTGTTACTCTTTCTCCGTCAAAAGGTCAGGATTTTGATTCTCCAGCACCTTCCAGTATTTATACTGTTCCGGATCTATTGGAAGATTCCCGCCTGTTAGTTAATGAAGCCAAAAAGCTGGATGTAAAGGATATACGGGAGTTAATGGATGTCAGTGAGAATATCGCTATTCTCAATGTTGAGCGTTTTAATACCTGGCATTTACCCTTTACACCGGAAAATGCAAAACCCGCCTTGTTTGCTTTCAGGGGAGATGTGTATTCAGGCATTCAAAAAGATAAATATACGGATGATGATTTGCAATATGCGCAAGATCACCTGCGGATTTTATCGGGATTATATGGTGTCTTGCGTCCTATGGATTTAATTCAGCCGTATCGTCTGGAAATGAAAACCAGATTGAAGAACCCTCGCGGTGATAATCTTTATCAGTTTTGGGGCGATCGTATCACTGAAAAGCTAAACGAAGCGCTCAATATTCAAAGCGAAAAGGTACTGGTAAATCTTGCCTCCAATGAATATTTTAAAGCAGTCAAAACAAGGAAACTGGACGGGCGTTTGCTGAATATTGGCTTTAAGGAAACAAAAGGCGGCAAGACCAGGGTAATCGCTGTGTTTGCCAAACGCGCAAGAGGCATGATGGCGGACTTTATACTCAGGAATCGCATTGAGCATGCCGAAGACATAAAAGACTTTGGCGCTGGGGGATATGCCTTTTCAGAGCAATTATCAAGTGAAAATAACTGGGTGTTTGAACGTCCACAGCCTGTAAAGAAATGATGCAGGTTTTAGGCGGTTGCAGTTACGGGTTGCCGGGTAGTTACAGATTGTGTCAGATTACACTGGGTAGTTACTTTTTTTTCTATGAAAAAAGTATAAAAAGAGACTAATCAGTAGGGCACCAGTAATTCCATACAGGTGAGCATTGACAGCCACCGGAATGCCAATGAGTTCTTCGCTGGATGTGCTTCCGCCGTTGATTAAATCCCAGATTAATTTTCCGCTGATAAATACAATAATCGAGATGCCAGTAAAATAATCTTTGGCAATCAGGGTAGTGACTCCTCCAAGGAGGAATAAACCATAAAGAACTCCTGAAAATCCGTAGTATTTGATAAGTTCATGGTCAAGGTAATAAAGACCAAGCCCAACGAAAAAACACATGATAAAAGAACTGACAAGGAATGTTTTGGCACTGAGGCTGTCTATAAACAGAAAAGCCATAATCCACAGTCCGCTCAAATTTAACAACAGGTGGGAAATATTGGAATGAACCAGGTTTCCGCTTATGATACGCCACCACTGACCCTGTTCAATCAAGTCACGCTGAAAGACCAGAGTGGTTTGCAGGGGTTGCAGGGTAATGAGTACGAGAGTAACAAATACTACGGCAATAATTAATGGCTTGATTGGTGTGTGTATCATTTGCTTGTTATCGTGTAAAATACGCGGGTAAAAATTTTGGTCATAAAATTGATCATAAAAAATTTAATGAAACAGTAATTATAAACGAATATGAAAGGGATGAATTATGATTCAGTCTAAAAGGGCATCGAAAGCCCGTGTTGTAGCAAAACAGCAGTCCGGTTTTACCTTGCTGGAAGTCATGGTGGTTGTCGTAATTATTGCGATTATGGCGGCGGCTATTGGTCCCAAGCTATTGGGTAATATTGAAAAAGCCAGTATCTCCAGAGCCAATACGGATATCACCAATATTGTATCAATGCTGGAGTTGTATAAGGCTGAGAATTATTCTTACCCAAGTACAGATCAGGGTCTGGAAGCCTTGGTCAGCAAGCCAAGTGGTGATCCTGTGCCAAAAAACTGGAGGCAATACGCCAAGAAAACACCGATGGATCCATGGGAAAACCCGTATAAATATCTTAATCCTGGAGCTCATGGTGAAATAGATGTCTATTCATTTGGACCTGATGGTATTCAGAGTGAGGATGATATTGGTAATTGGGATCTGAAAAATTAAGCAAATGGCGGGGCTTAAAAACCGGGGTTTTACATTAATTGAAATAATGGTTGTTGTTGTCATTGTGTCTATATTGATTGGCGCGGTGAGCTTGACCTTTCCCAGATCAACTGATGATTTACTCAAAGAAGATGCTGATCGTTTTACTGAACTATTGTTTCTTGCCCAGGATGAGGCTATTTTGCAATCGCGTGATTTGGCTATTGCGATAAATAATTCCGGCTACCAGTTTTTAAGCCGAAGCGACAGTGCCTGGACAGTTTTTTCAAAAGAACCTTTCAAACCGAGAAAGTTGCAGGGAAACGTACAGTCTGATCTTTATATTGATGGTGGTCCTGTCATAAAGTTAAAGGAAGCGGCAAAAACCAAACCGCAGATTGTTATTTATTCAACTGGTGAAGTGACGCCGTTTGTCTATTATTTCGGTTATAAGGATGGCAGTCAGGTAAAAATAACGGTTGATGCTGCGGGTGCCAGCAAAAAGGAATACCGCTTTGAAGACAAAAAATAACAAGGGTTTTACACTGCTGGAGGTTATGATTGCACTTTTTGTGGTCGCAATCGCTCTGGGTGGTGTCATTAAGGTAATGGGAAATGCAGCCATTAATACCTCTCGTTTGTCTAGTCGGACCTTTGCCCAGTGGGTTGCTTTAAATCAAATTACAAAGTTACAGATTTTGCGTAAATGGCCATCTCCTGGTGAAATAAAGGGTGATGATGAAATGGCAAATCAGGAATGGCGCTGGGTTCAAAAAACGAAAGCAATAAAAGACGAACATGATAAAGTTACCAATAATGATATTAGACGTATAGAGGTGTCCGTTTGGAACAAGAATGATCCCGCGTCTGCCGAGCCGTATGTAACAGTCGTTGGTTTTTTGGTTAATCCAGGGATGTAATGCCATGAGAAGACATACACACAACGGTTTCACCCTGCTTGAACTGTTGATTGCAATGATCATCTTTTCTTTTATGTCGATTATGGCATACAGTGGACTGATTAATGTCTTTAAAAGCAACAAGGCTATTTCTTCTATGGAGGACAGGCTCAAAACATTAAAACGTACCATGATGTTTTTTGAGCGAGATATGCATCAACTGGTTTTACGGCGAAGGCACTCAGGCTATGGTTATTCTGAATATGTGCCTGCACTGGTTTCGGGGCTGGATGCAGAAGGCGTGCTTGAATTTACATCGGCTGGAGTTTCTAATCCCCTGGACTTGGTGCGTAGCTCATTGCAGCGTGTTCGCTATGTCCTGGAAGACAAAAAACTTACGAGACTAAGCTGGAAACTGGTAGATCATATGGATGCCGAGCCCGTTTCGATGATGCTACTGGATAATGTTGAGTCATTTGAGCTTCGTTTTCTGAATAAAAATGGCGTATGGCAGGATAACTGGGGAGCAAGTAATAATAAAGATTTGCCCGTAGCTGTTGAGCTAACTTTGGAGCACTCTTCCTGGGGGAAAATTAAGCGTTTAATATCGATCTATTAAGTGTGCCCTATAACTTAAGAGATTTTTAAATTTACTGAAAAACCAATATGTTATGCTTTTTTTTATATTAATTTCAGTGATTCAGCAAAAATTGTGAGTTTAAAAATGGTTGCTTGTCATAAGACTACAAACCCCAAAGACTATAGTTTCAAAGTTTTTAACTGGAATTTAAGTTTTTAAAAAGCTATAGTCAGAGTAGCTAGGTCATACAGTATTGCAAAAGAAAAGGGGGCTTGTTTACCTCTTAGCCAATAAAAAATACTGTTTTTTCATGTTAGAACCTGTCTGGAATATGAGTCGTAGCGAGGGAAAGCTGATTTGAGCTGGATTTTTTCTCAATTTGAGGCGAATACTTGTTCTATTAACGAAAATTGAGAAAAATCCAGCCAAATTCAGCTTTTTCGCAGTAGGCTTACTATTTCCCGACAGGTTCTTAATAATTCGGGCTGGTTAATTTTTTATTAGTTAACGAGTTCAGAATTTCAATATTGGGTGTGGTACTCCAGCTTTACTAATCTATGTAAGACAGAAGCGGAGTCGATGTGGATTAAAAGGAATAAAATATAATGTCAAAAAACAAACATCTAAAAATGCTTGTTATAAGTTCTTTTCTGGTAATGTCTCTGGGGCTACTATTGCCAGGTTTGTCAGCAGCAGCTGAAATCATTACAGTAGGTCTGTCAAAATCGAATTCCCAGACTGTACTGGGAAGTACTGTTGTCCCCTATAAGGAAATTACCGTTACAGCAAAAATGCCAGGACAGGTTGTTGCCCTCTCAGGAGATGTTGGCTCAAGATTTAAAAAAGGTGACATCCTGGCAAAAATTGATGATGCCCAGTTATTGGCAAAGAAAAATACACTTTGGGCACAAATTACTGCTGCACAGGCTGCCTTGAGAAACTCCCAGGCTCAATTTCAAAGAGAGATCGTGTCACCTCGCAGTAAAGATATCAGTGGTATGCCGGGCATGGGTTTACCATCAATGATGGATATTTATTTCACCCGCCCCATGTATGACATGATGGGTAGCAGTTTTGATACCGATTATAATCGCTATTCTGATCTGGTGAGTAGCCAGAGCGGACTTAAACAGGCAGAAAGCCAGGTTATGATGGCGTGGTCACAGCTTAATGAACTGGATACCAAAATCAAGGATACGGTTTCTATAGCACCATTTGATGGAATTGTTATGGAAAAAATGGTTGAAGTCGGTGATGCAGTGCAGCCGGGTCAACCCTTGATGAGATATGGTTTTGTCGATTACCTGCGTTTAAAAGCCGATGTACCTTCGATGCTGGTTTCCAGCCTGAAAGAGGGTATGAATGTTTCAGTTCGCATTGGTAGCAGCATTTCTACTGTGGCTAAAGTTTCCCAGATTTACCCTGTTGCTGACCCTTCAAGGCATACAGTCGTCGTAAAATTCGACTTGCCTGTTGGCGTATTGGCATCTCCGGGCATGTATGCAGAGATATTTCTTCCTGATGCAGGTTCTGGTAGTAATACCATTGTAACTATTCCTAAAACTGCCCTGATAGAGGGACGTAGCTTGCCAACAGTGCTGGTTGTCGATGAGGCAAAAAAAACTTCTTCACTGCGCTTGGTGCGCCTTGGTGTACCTCAGGGAAATGGCATGATCGCCGTTGTTTCGGGCTTGAAAGCAGGTGAGAAAATTATTAATAATCCTCCTACGGGAGCGTCTTCAGGCTGGTACCCTGAATCCTGATACTCGCATGAGTCAAGAGACAGGTGTCTTGAATTACAAAAGTAAAGAGAATAGATAGTAGCTGAAGATAGAATATGACTGATCAAAATACATCCCAGGAAAAAAACAGAAAAATACATAAAAACTTAGGAATCGCAGGGGGGATTGCAAAGACATTTATAACCTCTCCCATTACACTTTTGCTTCTGATTGCATTTTTGGCACTGGGTATGCTGGGAATGCAAATGACTCCCCGGCAGGAAGACCCACAAATATCTGTACCAATGGTCGATATTTTTGTGAGTTACCCCGGAGCCAGTGCTGAAGAAGTTGAAAGTCAGGTAGCGCGACCGCTAGAAGGCATAATGTCGGAGATTACAGGGGTTAAGCATGTCTATTCTGCATCTTATCGGGGGCAGGCTCTTGTTACTGTTCAGTTTAAGGTTGGTGAAAACTTTGAATCTTCTATCGTCAAGTTACATGATAAAATAACCTCAAATAAAAATAAGATGCCGCAAGGTATAGCAGGTTTTCTGGTCAAGCCTGTCGGGGTGGATGATGTTCCGGTTGTGACGGTTACATTATGGTCAAATGATGTTGATGATGCATCACTTAAACTGGTTGCACTGGATTTGTTGCAAAAACTGCGCGAGGTACCCAATGCCAGCCAAAGTTTTATTGTAGATGGTCGTACTGATCAGCTACTCATAGAAATCTTGCCAGAGCGTCTGGCTACCTTTGGGGTTTCATTAGGTCAGGTGGCAAATACGATTCGCATGGCAAATTCCGAGCGTAATGCCGGTTCGGTAGAGCCAGGAAACAAGTTTGTCAAGGTTATCACCGGTTCTTTTTTGCAATCAGCAGAAGATGTCAAGCGTTTGATGGTCGCTGTGGTCGATGGCAGACCTGTGTATGTGCGTGATGTAGCAACAGTTACAGAAGGTCCTAGTGAAGCAACAAAAATTGTTGGTTACTACACCGGAAAGGCAAGCATAACGGCAACTGACGAGGACAATGAGAAAGAAGAAATCCAGAAAAAGAAATCTCACGAAATTGCCAATGGTGCTCCGGCAGTAACCATTGCAATTGCAAAGAAACACGGTTCAAACGGGGTTGACGTTTCAGATGCCGTATTGGAAAAAGTCGAGTATTTAAAGGGGCGCTTGATTCCTGATAATGTACACGTTGAAATAACCCGGAATTACGGTGAAACAGCAAAAGAAAAAGTAAACGAGTTACTCTTCAAACTTGCTGAAGCAACCATGATGGTAACCGTACTGGTCTTTCTTTTTCTCGGTTGGCGAGCTTCACTGGTTACCTTTATTATCATCCCTGTTGTTATTACCGTCACTGTATTATCAGCCTGGCTTTTGGGGTTGACAATCGACCGCGTAAGCTTGTTTGCCCTGATATTTTCAATCGGTATATTAGTGGATGATGCAATTGTAATCGTTGAAAATATTTACCGGCGATGGCTTCTATCTGGAAGTCTGGATATTGATACAGCAGTTGATGCGGTGCGTGAAGTTGGAAATCCAACCATTTTAGCGACATTTACAGTCATTGCGGCACTCTTGCCAATGGGTTTTGTGAGTGGGATGATGGGACCTTATATGTCCCCGATTCCAGTTCTGGGCTCGGTAGCAATGTTATTCTCGCTGTTTGCTGCCTTTGCATTTACTCCCTGGCTAACCAACAAGTTTAAGCCAAGCCTTGACAAGTTGGAGCAGATGGAAGAGAAAGAGCATCGTCAGGCGGCGTTTCTTGAGAGATTCTTCCGACGCCTGATAATACCGCTGGTGCGTGACAAGAGAAAAGGAAAGTTACTGCTCTATTCACTGATTGGCGTTTTATTGTTATCAATGACTTTATTCTATACCAAGGGTGTAAAAGTCAAAATGCTGCCCCTGGACAACAAGCCCGAATTTAATATTGTAGTGAACTTTCCTGAAGGAACCTCTTTACCCACAACCGCAAATCTTATTAACCAGATTGCTACAAAGATGCAGGCTGTTGATGAAGTTACTGCCGTTCAGACCTATGCGGGTACGGCATCACCCTTTAACTTTAACGGACTTGTGCGCCATTATTATTTGCGTGACAAGCCATGGCAGGGAGATGTACAGGTACAATTAACCAATAAACATGAACGTGAGCGTTCCAGTCACGAAATTGCTGATGAGGCAAGGGCAGTTTTAACGCCAATGGCAAAAGCTGTCGGTGCCAGGATACAAGTGGTAGAAATGCCTCCTGGACCACCGGTATTACAATCTGTAGTGGCTGAAATATATGGACCAAGCGCAGAAACACGCAGACAGGTTGCGCGTGATCTGACTAAAGTTTTTGAAGAAGCTCCAAACCTTGCAGATGTAGATAATTTTCTTGAAGATCCCCATCAAATATTGCGTTTCAAGGTAGATGCCGCAAAAGCTCAACGCAATGGTATTTCTGTTGAAGATATCAATTCTACCCTGGATATGGCAATGGGTGGTTATGTCCTGGGTGATATCAAGAAAAATGCCCTGATTAATCCCACGCCAATTATTATGCAGGTGCCTTTGAGTGCCCGCTCACAGATAAACCGTTTGATACAGTTACCTGTTACAAACCGCATGGGAAAAACCCTGCCCTTGTCGGAACTGGGTTATTTCGTGAAAGAACAGGCTGATCAGCCAATCTATCACAAGGATTTGCGTCCGGTAGAGTTTGTTACTGCTGAAACAGTGGGTGATCTGGCAGCACCTGTTTATGGTATGTTCCAGGTGCAGGATATATTGGCAGCAGCCAATAATGGCAAAGGTTATAAGGCACCTGATGGTACACTCGTTACCAGTGGTAGCTGGTTCGGGCGTGAAGACAAGGCAGATAAAACCAATTTTGAATGGGGTGGAGAATGGACGGTTACATTTGAAACTTTCAGGGATATGGGTATAGCCTTTATGGCGGCGCTGGTCCTGATTTATATGCTAATTGTGGCATTATTCGGGAATTTTATACTGCCTGCCATTGTCATTGCACCGATTCCGTTAACTCTCATTGGAATAATACCCGGACACTGGATTTGGGGTGCTGATTTTACTGCGACATCCATGATTGGGTTTATCGCCTTGGCAGGTATTGTTGTCAGAAATTCAATATTATTAGTGGATTTCTCAAAAAATGCGGTGCTGAATGAGGGGAAAAGTGTCGTTGAAGCAGTTATACATTCCTGTGAGGCGCGTACCAGACCGATAGCCATTACAGCATTTGCGTTAATTGGAGGCTCACTGGTCATTATTACCGATCCGATATTTAAAGGTATGGCGGTTTCCCTGGTATTTGGCGGTTTGGTATCGACACTACTTACCCTGATCGTGGTGCCTTTAGGCTGTATAAGTGCAGGCAAGGCACTTTGTATTAATGAAGATGGTGAGTCAATTGTACCCCCTGATTTTGAAGATGATGCTTTACTGGAGTCTGATTCGGCTGATGAGCCCTCGGAATACAAAGAAAGCTTTTTTGACAAGATAAAAGATGCCATTTCAACCCTCTTTGGTATTGTTGTGACTGTGGGAGGATTAATAATAACTGGAGCAAAAGGACTATTGGCGTTTGTTTTTAGACGCACTAAAAAAGATGATGATGACTGGACTCCAAGCCCTCCGGGAAAAAAGGCAGTAAAAAGTGATGACGACTGGGTTCCTAGTCCACCCAAAAAGAGAAAAACCAAAAAGAATGATGAGTGGGTTCCCAGTCCACCCAGAAAAAGAACGCAAAAGACAGTAAAAGTCGATGCTGCTGATGATAGTGATAATGATAGTGAAGCTGCTGATGCGGGTGAGGATGTTGCTAATAAAGATACAAAGCCAGCAAGGAAAGAGGCTGATTCTACTGTTTCAGCAGCAAAACAAAAAAATAAAAAGTCTGATTCATCAAAGTCCGGGAAAAAAGATGCTAAAGTTAATAAACAAGCAGAAGATACAGAGGCAACAGAAGATGTAAAAAAACCGAAAAAGCAGGAAACAAAATCCAGGGCAAAACCGGCTACCAGGAAAAAAACACAGACAAAGGCAAAGGCAAAAACGAAGCCAAAGAGCGAGACAGGGCAAAAGACAAAGTCAACCGCCAAGTCCAAGTCTAAAGCAGCCTCAAAACCGGCGTCTGCTGCAAAGGCAAAATCCAAACCAGAGAAGAAATCCGCAACCTCTGCAAGCGGGACTAAAGCGAAAAAGTCCAAGCCCAGAGGAATACGTTTGAAAAAAGATATATAGAGAGAGAATACGCAATGAAAGGGTTACAAAAAAATTATTCATTACAAATAGTTGTAGCAACCGTATTAGCTTCAGTTATGATTTTAGTTACAGGCAATGGGATTGCTGATTCACGGAATAGCAAAAACTTGTTACCGCCGCCTGGTCCATTTGCCAATAAACTTCCCGAAGCTGAGGTAGACAGCGCTGCATCTGGAGCTGTTTCCTCTCCGCACAAACCTGTAGCACCAGTAGCTCAACAGGGGTTAAATCAAAAAGGCATTTCAGAAAAAATGCCACATCAGCCCAAAAAACCGGAGATAGCTCATGCCATGCCAAAGCCAGGGGTGCTTCCGGCACTTGAGCTTAAGCCAGTGAATAAAGGAATCAGGCAACCAGTGCCTGGCAGGGAGCCCGAATTCAAGAGAGAAATGCCCAGTATTCCCCAGGCATTAGCTACAATCAAAGCACCAACAGTGCCCCAGGTTTCCCAGCCTGCTACTCCCCGTATGCCAGAAGTTAAGCCCCCAGCTTTTTCTGTGAATGCACCACAGGGCGCATATCAGCCAGGATCTGCTCCGCAATTAAGTCGTCCCATGCCGCCACAACAGCCACTGATGCCAAATACACGACCTGCGATGCCGCCAGCTTACAGAGCAAATTCTGCTCAGCCAGGTTCTTATATGCGTCCGGGAGTACAGCAATATCGCTATATTCCACTTCCCGTATATCAAGCAAACTATGGTTATTCCAGGCCACCTGCCAATGGCTACTATATGCCCACACCAGGTTTTTGGGTGCCACGCAGTTCTGGCAACAAAGCTGGCAACAAATAATGGAATACTCTTTACTGAATCATGGGAGGGGTAAATGATAACAGTTGTAGGTAATATGAAAGGTGGTACAGGTAAAAGCACAGTTGCTTTCAATTTGTCAATTTGGGTAGCGACGAGACGTAATGTGCACGTTTCAGTTTATGACCTTGATCCGCAAGCAACAATTACTGACGCATTGGAAATCAGGACAGAAGATGGTCATGTACCTACAATTGAACCATCGAATAACGTAGATGAACTCTCAAATGAAGGGAAACACACTGAAGTCATTATAGATATTGGTATTTCAGATAGCAAAGCGATGAATGCGGCGATAAAAAAGGCAGACCGGATTTTAATTCCGGTTGCTCCAAGTCAGGCAGATGTGTGGTCAACACAACGCTTTTTAAAACTTATTTTTGATTTGAGAAAAAAGGGCAAAAAACCGGAAATTTTAGGTTTTATGAATCGCTCGGATACACACCGCGCAGTGCGTGAAACCGACGAAGCATTTGAAGCACTTAGTACCCTTGATGAATTGAAAATGCTCAAGCCAAGGCTGTATCAGCGCACAGCATACAGGCGCTCGTTTAGTGAAGGTATGGCAGTGTTTGAGCTGGATTCAAAATCAAAAGCGGCAAAAGAGATTGAGGAACTGGGGCAGGTATTGTATTAATTTATGCCACAATAATCTTGCAAATGTGAGATAATAGGCGTAGTCAAAGTAAAACCTGAATCAGTAAGGCTGCTACGCAAGTAGAAATAAAAGAAGAGGAATATTGATGTATATCGTAAGATGGTTAATGGGGCATCCAATTATTGCAACCTGGGTGTTGGGGCTTATTGCAATCTTGCTTTCAGTGGATGCGACAAATAAAAGCGCGCATAGCACAGAAGATATGGGGATATCCCATACGCTGGAATCTGTTCAAACTGAAGAACATGCAAAAGAACATGTCACTGCGGGAACAACAGTGGAAGCTGCAGCAACAAAAGAGGATGCGGCAAAAGGAGGTGTGGCAAAAGAAAATGTAGCAAAAGAAAATGCAACAACAGGAACAACTGCCAATGGGGATAGCAGTGTAAACAGTGAGACCGCCTTAAACACGGTTATCAGTACAGCAGCTACAACAAGTGGAGAAAAATCGAATGAAAATAAATTCGGTAGTGAGCATACCAGTACAAGCGCCACAAAAAATAATGTAGCTTCAGGCATAACAGAAGCCACGACAGTACTCAAAGAAACAGTAACAGAATCCGTCAGGAAAACGGCGGATAAAACGGCGGATAAAGTAAACACAATGGTATCAGCCGTTAAAAAAAACTCAGATAAAGTGATAACAAAATCTGAAGCAGTTGTTTCAGACGTTAAAAATGCGATTAAGACAAAAATCAATCCAAAATCTCAACAAGATGTAGCTATAGCGGGAAGTGCAAATTTATTACAACTTAAAAAGGAAGTCGCACAGGTTCCGCCAGAGGCAAGCTCTGATTTGGAGCAGGTAAAACCAGCAGAGCTTCTGTTAATGGCAAGAGAAGCCTATTGGAATAATGGTCTTGATGAAGCTGCTGAATTATATCTGAGACTGATTAAACTGGAACCGGATGTGATAGAACACAAGGGTGAACTGGGCAATGTTTACTGGAGACAGGGCTATCCCAGGAAAGCGGCTGAACTCTATTCTGAGATAGCACTACCAATGATAAAAAATGGAAATACTGATAGAGTAGTCAATATGGTCGGATTTATCGCTTTGTTTTTTCCGGAAAAGGCGGCTGAAATCCAGCAGCAAATTCAGCAACAGTAACAACGAAGCAAAGCACTAAAAATGGGGTAGGTAAATATTATGGCAAAAAGTGATTTGCACAGAGATTATATTCTGGAGCTGGAAAGTGAGCTTCAGGAATTTGAAAAAAAAGCAGATGCAACCACTAGACGCTTGCAGATTATGGTATACCCCGCCATGATTGCTTTTATTATTTTGGCATCATTTGGTTTTTATCTGATTTATTCGTTAACTTCTGATGTTAACCGAATGGCAGATACAATAATACATATGAGCAGTTCCATAGATAGAAATATGGACTCCATATCAAATACCATGGGGCATATGTCAGGCAAGATGGATTCGCTTGCAGATTCAACACATAACATGTCCAGCAATGTTGGAATGATGTCGAGTAATGTGAGCAATATGACCGAAAATACCGTAGAAATGGTTAACAGTATCAGTGGGCTACGCGCAGCAACCTATGACATGGCAGCCTCAACCAATAATATGCAGCGTGATATGTGGAGCCTCAACAAAAATATTTCCACCCCACTAAGTTTTATGAATAATTTTCTTCCCTGGAAGAATGATCGGAGCTTGCCATTCCAGGGCTCAAGCAGACCACTGCCACCCTCATATTTTGCCATTCCTGCAAAACAGCCCCAGGGTGCTTATGGCAATGGAAACTTGCTTCCTGCACCAGTGCCTCTTCTGCCAATGCCCGACTTATACTCAGTGCCGTCACCTGCTGCTCCTGCAGTACCAAAAAAGCCAGCAAATCCGGCAGATGTGACAGTTAAGTCTAATGATCAAAGCTCTGCTGTAAATCCTTTGCCTGGAAAGCCTGGAGAAATTATTTCACAAAGGTAAAAGGCAAAAGGTAATGATTCTCTTGATAGCTGACCTGCGAAAGTACTGACGCGCAATCCCTAAAGTAAGCTTTGAACTCATGGTAGTTTGCCTGCCTGTTTTAATATAATAATGAGGTATAGTAGTAATGACGACCCCTGTTAAAAGAATGCATAACCGCCTGGAGCGATTACAGGAACATTTAAATAGAGAAAGCCCCATTCTGGTTTCAGTCGTCGATCGCTTCCGCAAACTGGACTCCATCTCAAAGAAGATGGGCTTATTGCAGGCTGACGAATCTTATGCAACGCAGATTTCATGGTGGCCTCTAGTCTCGGTACTGGGAACATTCTCAGCGGGAAAATCCAGTTTTATCAACTCATACCTGGGGCTTGCTGTTCAGGATACGGGTAATCAGGCGGTTGACGACCGTTTCACTGTATTAACCTACAGTGGTGACTCAAAGGTAAGAGTCCTTCCCGGAATTGCCCTGGATGGCGATCCACGTTTCCCTTTCTATCAAATAAGCAAAGATATTGAAGAAGTATCAGAAGGTGAAGGCGCCCGCATAGATCGCTATCTGCAAATGAAAGCTGTCCCAAGTGAGAAACTTCGTGGCAAGATACTTATAGACTCCCCTGGTTTTGATGCAGATGAACAACGCAAGGCAACCTTGAGAATCACAGATCATATAATTGACCTGTCTGACCTGGTACTGGTTTTGTTTGATGCAAGACATCCCGAACCAGGTGCCATGCAGGACACTCTTGAGCATCTTGTGCGTGGTTCGCAACGACGTAATGATGGCAGTAAATTTCTCTTTATCCTGAATCAGATAGATACCTCTGCAAAAGAAGACAATATGGAAGAAGTTGTTGCAGCATGGCAAAAATCTCTGGTTCAAAGTGGCTTGAATGCGGGTCGTTTCTACGTTATTTTCAATAAGGATGTGGCAACTCCGGTTGAAAATGAAGCCGTCTGGGAGCGTTATGTTAATAAAAGAGAAGCGGATTATGCCGAGATCAGCAAGCGCATGGAAGATATTAATATTGACCGTGTTTACCGAATCATTGGCAGTCTTGAATCACTTTCAAACCAGATCGAACAACAGGCAGTGCCGCAACTTCAGCTAGCCATGCAACGCTGGAAAAAACGGGTCATAATCACTGATCTTGTGATTATTCTTCCAGTTGTTATCGGTGCCGTAGTGCTGGCAGTTATCACAGGCGCATCAGATGCGATTATGTCTACGCTGCAATCAAGCCCTTTAACTGGAATTATCGGCGGTGTAGTTGCACTACTTTTAATTTATTTGTTGCACCTGTTTATTCGCACCAAACTGGCAAATGGAATTGCAAAAAAACTGCCCACTGAAGATACTTTTGGTAATCTTGCCAATGCTTTTAGAAAAAGCACACGCTGGTGGCGTAGCATCTTTAGCAAAAATCCGGCTGGCTGGGGAAGTGGAGTACGCAAAAAGCTGGATGCCATTCGTAGC
>JALVDQ010000275.1 GCA_027008885.1 Thiotrichaceae bacterium
CGCCAACAAGCCACACACTTCGCCTCACCAGATGATCTGCAATGGATAATAATTCTTTTGCTTTTGCTGTGTTTTCTGGTGCAATGCCATTCGAGCCAGCATCAAGCATTTTTTGCAAATTTTCTTTAAGTGTTTTGACGCGTCTGCGGTGTTCTCTTAATTCCAGTCCGATACGCTGCTTTGATTTTAGCAGAACCTCTACTTCATCCTGTGGCAAGTGTTCTTTTAATTCCTGGATAAGCTGTTTTGCGCGGCGCATGTGATTATCCGAGGCGATACGCATGCCCAGTCCAAACTCGGCATTGTCCTCAAAGAGTGAATTTGACCACGCGGGTCCCTGTCCGTCTGCGTTTTTGGTCCAGGGTGTTGTTGGCAGATTGCCACCATAGATGGAAGAGCAGCCAGTTGCATTTGCGACTAATAGCCGTGGTCCAAATAATTGACTGAGGAGACGCACATAGGGAGTTTCCCCGCAGCCGGAACAGGCGCCAGAAAACTCAAATAAAGGTTGCAGAAATTGGGAGCCTCGCACCGATGAAAAATCAATTTTGCTGCGTTTGTTAATCGGCAAGCTTTCAAAAAAGCGGATGTTTTGCTTGCCAGTCTCCAGCAGCTCTGCCTTGGCAACCATGTTGATAGCCTTGATTTTTCTGTCTTTGGGTGAATGGGCTGGGCAGGCTTCAATACAAAGACCACAGCCGGTGCAATCCTCAATATAAATTTGCAGTGTATAGCGTGTTTCAGGGAATCCACGCGAGCTGATTGGTGCTGTCTGGAAACTTTCAGGTGCGTTTTCCAGCTTGCTTTTATGATAAAACCTGGAGCGGATAACGCTGTGCGGACAAACAAAACTGCAGTTGCCGCACTGTATACAGATTTCCGGTTTCCATTCTGGTACAAATTCGGCAATATTGCGTTTTTCCCACTGTGTGGTGCCACTTGGCCAGGTGCCATCCACAGGGATTTTACTCACAGGCAAGCTATCGCCAGCGCCTTTGAGCAGGGTTGCTGTAACATCCTTTACAAACCTGGGGGCGTGCTCGGGAATGATGTCTTTTTCCGCCGTATCGTTGCTTGCCTGCGCCGGAATATCTACCTGGTGTAAATGCTTCAGTGCGGCATCCACCGCCTTGAAATTCATTTCGATAATATTTTGCCCCTTGGTGTAGTAGGTTTTCTCAATGGCTTTTTTAATTTGCTGAATCGCCTCATCTTTGGGTAATACACCAGAAAGCGCAAAGAAACAGGTCTGCATAATGGTATTAATACGCCGCCCCATGCCGGATTCACGAGCAACGCTTGATGCATCAATCACATACAGCTTTATATTTTTATCAATAATGGTTTGCTGAATTGTGCCGGGCAGTTTTTGCCACACTTCCTGTGCGGAATAGGGGCTGTTGAGTAGAAAAGTCGCACCGCTGACCGCTTCTTTTAGCAGCTCGATGGTATAAACCTGATTAAACTTGTGGCAGGCAATAAAGTTACTGGACTGAATAAGATAGGGTGCGCGAATCAGATCAGGACCAAAACGCAGGTGCGAAATTGTCTGTGCGCCTGATTTGCGTGAGTCATAAACAAAATAACCCTGTGCGTTTAAGTCGGTATTTTCACCAATGATTTTAATGCTGTTTTTATTGGCGCCGACAGTGCCATCTGAACCAAGACCAAAAAACAGGGCGCGGGTCATATTCTTCGGTTCAATGTCAAAATCAGGGTCATAATCAAGGCTGGTGTGTGTTACATCATCCTTGATGCCGATCGTAAAGCCATTTTTGGGATTTTCCTTTGCAAGTTCGGCATAAATCCCCTTAACCATTGCCGGGGTAAATTCTTTTGAAGACAAACCATAACGACCTCCGACCACTTTCGGCATATTATCAAGCTCGGCATTCGCTACTGCCGTGGCAAGTGTGGTAATCACATCCTGGCATAGTGGTTCCGAGAGGGAGCCTGGCTCCTTGGTGCGATCCAGTACGCCAATTGTTTTGACGCTTGCGGGAAGCTGCTGAATAAAATCTTTTGCCGGAAATGGGCGATACAGCCTGATCTGCAACAAGCCCAGTTTTTCACCCTGTTTGTTGAGAACTTTTATCGTTTCTTCAATCGTTTCGATCGAAGAACCCATGGCAACCAGAACTCTGTCCGCCTGCGGATCACCAAAATAATCAATCAGTCCGTATTCACGCCCGGTGATGTCTGCAAACTCCTGTAATGTTTGCTTTACGATTTCAGGCAGTTTTAAATAGTAGGGATTGGAGCTTTCACGCCCCTGGAAATAGATGTCAGGATTTTGTGCGGTTCCCCGAATAAAGGGGTTGTCGGGGTTCAGAGAGCGTTTTCTGTGTGCAAATACCAGATCATCGTCAATCATCTGGCGGATTTGCTCGTCGCTGATAAGGGATATCTTGTTGATCTCGTGCGAGGTACGAAAACCATCAAAAAAATGAATAAAGGGCACTCTGGATTTGAGTGTTGCGGCATGGCTTACCAAAGCCATATCGTGTGCTTCCTGTACCGATGCGGATGCCAGCAGTGCAAAACCGGTCATGCGTGCTGACATTACATCCTGATGATCGCCAAAAATAGAAAGCGCCTGGGATGCAAG
>JALVDQ010000276.1 GCA_027008885.1 Thiotrichaceae bacterium
CACGCTTGATGAAATTCGTCATAGAACGGGTATATTTTTTCGAGCATTAGGTGGCGAAGGCGGTTTGCGGGTTGAAAATGCAACCGAGTCTACACTGCATACACGTCGAACTATCTTGCAACGTATCGCAGGTATGGGCGATAAAACGCAATATGCATGGCGTGATAATGAAACACTGAGACTACCTGACAGTATCGCGCTCTTTCCTACTCGACAACTGAATCTTGATCTTTATTTCTGGCTAACCGCTTTATCCGTGGTTGCTGAAGAAGATATTCCTACAGAAAAAAATAAAAATTGGATTACAAGAAACCAATACCGTAGCTATAAAACATTAGAAATTTGGCCAGGTTTAAATCAGCGTTACCAAACATTGCTAGAAGCACATTTAGCCCAACGCCCCAGCCCTGAATCACTGCCAAAAGATGAAGCAGAGCAAGAAAAAATCATTCGTCTTTCTTTAAGTAATGTAGCTTCAGCAGATGATTTAACGGGTGATTTAAAATACGCCAAACGACCTCCTCAACCTGTTATTTTATGGCTACATCCTGCGCCACCCAATGAGGAATTTCGAAAGCAAAAGAATACTTTGCAAGACCCAGATATTGAAGAAGCCCCTCAATCCAAGAAAGATCAGAAAAAACAACAAAAGCGCAAACAAGGCAATCGTGAAGATATGCCAACAGGCAATGAAGGCTTAATGAGTTTTCGACTAGAAAGTCTTTGGAGTTGGGCAGAATACAGCAAAGTAGATCGTACCAGTGTCGAAGATGATGACGATGATGCAATGGCAACCGCTGAAGATATGGACAATATTACTGTTGCACAAGATAGCCAAACCACATCCAGTAAAATTAAACTAGATTTGGATCTTCCATCCAATCAATACGATGATATTGTATTAGGCGAAGGCATCCCTATTGATGAATGGGATTATAAACAACAAAAACTACAAAAAGCCCATTGTCGATTGCAAGAGATGGAATCTCGAAACAGCGAACCAAGCAATCTGCCCAAGCGTTTACAACAACAAGCGCATAAAATTCGACGGCAATTTGAAGTCCTACGCCCACAACGTCACTGGTTAAACCGTCAAACAGATGGCACAGAAATAGATTTAGAAAATTATGTCAATTTTTTATCAGACCTTAAACAAGGTCATGTTAATAGTGACACTCCGATCTACAAAGAATTACGCAATAAAACCCGAGACCTTTCCTGTTTATTACTAGCAGACCTATCATTATCCACCGATGCACATATAAATAATGATGCGCGTGTCGTCGATGTGATACGTGATTCACTGTTTTTATTTTCAGAAGCACTCAACACCACAGGGGATCGCTTTGCACTACACGGCTTTTCATCACGTAATCGAAGCCATATCCGTTTTTATAATATTAAAAGCTTTGATGAAAAATACGATGATAAAGTGCGCGGTCACATCAACGCCATTCGCCCGGGTTATTACACCCGTATGGGGGCAGCAATTCGACATGCCACGCAGTTACTTTCAAAAGAAGCCAGTACACAAAAATTATTATTAATACTTACCGATGGAAAGCCTAATGATCTGGATAAATACGAAGGAAGATACGGTATAGAAGATACACGCCATGCTGTATTAGAAGCTGAAAAACTAGGTTTACAGCCTTTTTGTGTCACCATTGATGAACAAGCAGAAGATTATTTACCCTATTTATTTGGTAGTCGCTCCTATGTCTTAATTCGTAATGCTGAAGAATTACCTAAAAAATTACCCCTGTTATACTTAAAATTAACAAATTAATAGTATTTATCACCGCTTTTTGAGACCGTGCAAGTATTCATGAAATAAATAAAAATGGTTAAAATCTCCCATATCTTGCCCAAAAATAATACCAATAGCTCACTATCATCTTAATTTTTGGACAAAATAATGCCTCGTTTCTTGGATACAATCTCATAGAGGGTAATTTTATTTCTTAAAACTCTAAGCAAATGTATCGGCAAACAAATTATCAGACCAATCAAACATATCTCGATAACTGCGATTGCTAGCAACACTTGCTGCACCACTAGAACCTAGTACGGCATTCATTGACTGGGTTGCAGGGTTATATTGATAAACCACGGTTGCCCAAGATGCAGTTGTAGTGGAAATGGGGCTATAGCAAGCAGAGTTGGTCATTGGAGCATGATAAGGCTGAGCACCACCGAGCATGCGAATAATGGCATCAGCACAAACTTTGGCTTCTGCATTAGCAATATGTCCTGCCTTGGGCTGCCCTGTGCCTTGCGAATCACCAATAATATGGATATTGGAGAGACTGGTTGACTCATAACTAATGGGGTCAACATCTGCCCAGCGACCTGAGGCATGATTTGCCAAACCTGCTGACTTAATAATCTTTCCTGCCGATTGGGTTGGAATAACGTTCAGTACATCTGCCTTAAAATCACCCGAACTGGTGATTGCAATACGTCGATTGGAATCAACTGCCTCCAGTATCACATTGGGGTGGTATTGTAGATTATTAGCATAGGTCACATTAAAAGCATGAGTAAATGTGGTCTTCTCAGCAATAATACCTGCATTGGCATCCAGTACAATAATTTTTGC
>JALVDQ010000277.1 GCA_027008885.1 Thiotrichaceae bacterium
GAAGCTTAACATCGTGACACCGTGCTATCCCGCGTTTCAGACACTCAACACAGGCTGTCTGCTCAGGCTAACCCAAGCTGAAAAGCTACCTGACCAATGCATTTAGCCATTCTTTTATCCAGGCTTTGCGGTTTTTTGCCACTTCTTCATCACTAAAGAGCAGGGCAGGTGAAGGGTCAATCAGTGTTTTGAAGGCATCAGGCAGTTTTTCTTTTGGCAGAGCCGCAGGATACATCCAGTTACTTTCAGGAATAATAGACTGAAATTTCTCGCTTAGCATGAAATTCAGGAATTTTTTACCCAGTTCATGCTGTTTGCTTGCGGCAACCAGTCCGGCAACCTCGATTTGTTGATAGTGACCTTCACTAAATTTGGCAGCAGCAAAATTATCTTTTTTCTCTGCGATAATGTGGTAGGCGGGCGATGTGGTATAGCTTAATACCATGGGTGCTTCGCCTTTCAGAAACAGTCCATAGGCTTCACTCCAGCCCTTGCTGACAGTCACAATGCGTGGTGAAAGTTTTTCCCATGCCTGTTTTGCCTTGTCGCCATACACTTTTTTAATCCAGAGTAACAAGCCTAAACCCGGGGTGCTGGTGCGTGGATCCTGAATCAGTATTTTGGGTGAGTCTTTGTTTTCTACCAGTTCTTTAAGACTTGCAGGCGGCTGTTGCAACTTTGTTTTGTCATAAACAAAGGCAAAATAACCGTAGTCGTAGGGAAGAAAGGTATCATCAGTCCACTTTCCTGGAAGTGTCAGGTTTTCAGCCTTGATGCCATGAGGTGAAAACAGCCCTGTGGCTCGCGCTATGGATGACAGATTGGTATCCAGACCCAGTACAACATCTGCCTTGCTGTGTTTGTCTTCAAGAACCAGACGGGTGAGTAGTGAAACGCCATCTTCAAGAGCCACAAACTTGAGATTGCAGGCGCATTCTTTTTCGAACGCTTCCTTAATTTTGGGACCAGGACCCCAGTCACTGGTAAAAGAGTCATAGGTGTAGACGGTTAAAGTTGGCTTTTCATTGCTTTTATCGCCAGAATCCGCAAAGGCTGTGTTTATGCCAAAGGATAACAGCACAATAAAAATAGTATAAAAAAGGGGGGGATGGGTATTTGGGGTACGCATTGGAATCTCCATATTTCAACAGATTTAAAAAACGGAGAGATGTTGAAAGCCAGAGAGTTGTTTAAGTTATTATTAAACATAAAAAAACTGGTCTAACTCACATCCCTACGCTGGCATTAACCAGATCAGGTTCATCGGATTGAAAAATTTCTCTCAGCCTGTTTTCTTTTACCAGCAAGCAGCTACCGGCAAGCAGCAAAAAATAACAGGCACTCCGCTGAGTTGATCCGTACTATAATTGCTTGCCTTATTTTGGGCAAGTAGTAGCGGTCATTTATGACACCTGAACAGAAACAGAGAATTATATTAAGCCAGCGTGATGCCTTCAAACGTAATGGCTATCATCCACATGCGCTGTTCTGGAGTAGCCGGGAAGTGCAGGAGATACGTTTCAAAATTATCGCAGATATTGGTATTGGTGCTAATGCTAATGGCAGGGATTCAATCCTGGATGTTGGCTGTGGTTTTGGTGATTTTGCCGCCTATCTTGAAAGGCAAAATATTTCGACAAGCTACACCGGGATTGATATTTCGGCTGATTTACTCGCAGAAGGCAGGCGACAGTATCCTGATTTAAAGCTGTTGCAAGCCGATCTGTTCGAATTTGATCCAAAACCACAGTCCTTTGATTATGTTACCCTGTCGGGCACTCTGAATCGCAAGTTTATGGGGAATAACGGCGCACAAAGCGCAAAAGATTACAGCCTTGAAGTAATTAAACGCATGTTTGCAAGCTGTAAAAAAGGCATCGCTTTTAATTTGCTGGATGCACGTCATCAATGGACAGCAGATCGCTGGGATTTGCAGAGTTTTTATCCAGATGAGATTCTGCAAGTGATCAAGCAATTAACGCGCAACTACCGCCTTATTGATACTTATCTGGAAAACGATTTTACAATACATGCCTGGAGGGTCTGAGAGAACAGTGAACTGTTACTTAAACTGAATGACTGGAATCAGTGTTTCCATGCTGTTTTTGAACTCCGAAATTTGAGTCTTTAATATAAGCCAGCACTTCGTCAAAATTTCCCTGAAAAATAATCCGCTCTTTCTTTTTTTCTATTTGATAGTCATACATGGGGTCGTAATAATCTACCAGCAAGGTATTCACGACGGGTATAAAGCCATCCAGCGAGCCTGTCTGCAAATGCTGTTTTATGGCTTTTTGCATTTGCTTTCTTACTTTCTGGTAGCGTACTCCACCGAGACGCTTCTGGATTTTTTTCAGACTGTTTAGCAGCTGCTCGGAGAGTTTTAAAGCACCTTCTTCTTTGCCGTAGACTTGATCAAAATGTGCTTGTGTATCAATAATATATTCTTCGATGCTTATCTGGTTTCTAGTTTCTTGCGGGACTTCGAGTCTGACAATGGGCGCTTTTTGCATGGCATCAAACAGTGCCTGTGGAATACCAAGCGAACCCACATTGCGGGCTTCATCTTCTATCAGCAGAAAATCGACTCCGGCTGCT
>JALVDQ010000278.1 GCA_027008885.1 Thiotrichaceae bacterium
GACGCCAGGAGCGAGTTAGAAAGACCCCGCTGATGTCGAGTAGCGCAGGGAACCGCTTGCGGCTTGTTAACAGGGCGGCTTTCTTTTGGATACTTTTGTGTATTACTCGAATGCGTAGCTTGGATTAGCGTAGCGTAATCCAACATAGTGCCACGATTTTGTCGGATTACGCTTGGGTTAATCCGACCTACAAAACACAGCTTTGATAACACCAGCCGCAAAAATATATAAAAAAAGGGGGGGATGGGTATCAGAGGACAGAGGGCAGAGGACAGTACCGTATATGGACTAAATATAGCCATATTTTTTGGCATAACGAATTAATCCTGCCATGGAGTGTGTATCCAGTTTTCGGTAAATATTGCCACGGTGACATTCTACCGTTCTTACGCTAATGGAAAGTTTTTCGGCAATATGCTTGTTGTTTAAACCATTGAGCAGTTCAATCAGTATTGCCTGTTCTCGCCCGGTCAGTTTTGCCAAAAATTTGTTTTTGTTGCTGAGGACTTCATTGGCGTTAGAGCAGAAGTGTGTTTCGCCTTTGTAGATGGAGCGCACCGCATTTATCATTTCGTGAGCGGGTTGATCCTTGAGGATATAACCCTTTGCGCCTGAGTCGATTGCATTTTGCATGTATTCCCGATTGTCGTGCATGGTGAGGATCAGCACCTTAATCCGGGGGTGACTTTGGGATAAAAGACGGGTGGCTTCCAGTCCGTTGATGTAGGGCATACTGATGTCGGCGATAATAATATCGGGTTGGAGTTCTTCTGCTTTTTGCAGCAGTTCCTTGCCGTTGTTGGCAATCCCAACAACGCTAATGTCTTCAATGTCTTCAAAGCGGGTGCGAATGCCATCCTGCACAAGTGGATGATCATCGGCAAGTAGAACCCGAATGACGGGATTTGTGGGAGGTATTTGATCCGGGTTGTTGTGTGTTTCTGTCATGGGCTGTTAAGCAGTTGTGTTATAAAGGTATTTTTACATTGACGCTGGTTCCCTTGTCAGGGGATGAAACCACTGTCATTACGCCTTCCAGTAATTCGGTTCGATCACGCATATTTTTAAGACCCAGACCACGATCCGGGTTTGTTCTGTCAAGTGTCGATTTGTCAAATCCTATACCGTCATTACTGATATTTAAGGTTACTTTTTTAGAACTTTTCTCGATTTTAAGAATAACATGTTTAGCCGAGAGTGCATGTTTTTCGATATTCGTCAGTGCTTCCTGAATAATACGGTAGAAGGCTGTTTCGATTTCCTGCGGTAGCCTGTCATTCTGGCATTTATTTGATATTTCAACTTTGATTCCGGTACGTTCTGAAAAATCATTGCAAAGACTTTCGAGTGCCGCATTGAGACCAAGATCATCCAGCAGGCTGGGGCGCAGATCACGCGATATGCGGCGAACTTCCTGCATGGTGCTGTTGAGAATCTCCTGGGCATCGTTGATGGATTGAAGCAATGACTGTGGTACTTTATTTGACTGTTGCTTTTGTAATTTATTATTGATGGAGTCAAGCTTGTAGCTTACTGATACCAGTAACTGATTGATACCATCATGTAATTCACGGGAGACGCGCTTGCGTTCATCTTCCTGAAAATTTACTGTTTTATGGGTAAGATCCCGCATTTTTTTGGTTGCCAGTTTGCTTTCAGAAAGATTAATCAGAAAACCGCTGAGAGCAGTGAGCAAGGTGGCTGCAATTGCAATAATTGCGGTTAGAAGGAGTGTGTTTGCTGATATTATTTTTGCCTTGGCGTTGATGCCCGCGACCCCGCTTTCGATATCATCAATATAAAGCCCTGTGCCGATCATCCATTGCCATTTGTCGAGTCCAATCGAGTAGCTTAATTTTTCAACAGGTTTTCCGGCAGAAGGTTTGTCCCACAAATAACGTGTGTATCCACCGCCCTGTCTGGCTTTTTTTATCAGTTCCCGAATCAGGAACTTGCCATTTTGATCCTGGAAGTTAAACAGGTTTTTGCCTTCCAGTTGGGGTTTTCTGGGGTGGGCAATATTGATGCCGTTGTAATCGTACACAAAGAAATAGCCATCTTCACCAAACTCCATGCTTTTTAGAATAGTGTAAACTTTTTTCTGCGCCAGTTTTTTGTCGATATCAGGGTTTTCATAGATGTTTTTGATTGCCGAGTAACCCAGTTCCATGTAGTTGCGTAGCTCGGCTTTTTTCGATGCCAGCAGCTCTTTCTCAAAGGCTTCAGCCTGTGTTTTTGTGAGTTGTCGGGTTTGCTGGAGTGTGACGAGTGAAATAATGGTGATTGCAATGATGAGTGGAACCAGGGTCAGTAGTGCAATCTTGGTTTTGTAGGGAAGCAGGGAAAACATGATTATTTTCCTGCGGATTCAGGGGAGTGTAATACAGACAAGACAGAAACCCATCCCCCCCTTTTTTTATATATTTTAGTTTTGAACAACAAACTTGCTTAATATTCCACTTTTTCCAATGGCGTAAACTGTATTGCCATCCACTTCTGGCTCTACAGAATAGCCGCCGCTGTCACCCTTGTTTCTGGCTACAAATTTTCCTGTTGTGGTGTTAATCCAGTGGATATTTCCCTT
>JALVDQ010000279.1 GCA_027008885.1 Thiotrichaceae bacterium
AAAAACAAACAGGGTCAAAATAAAAAAGATCAGAACAGGCAGCAACAAAATCAGAATCAGAAAAAAAATCAGCAACAAAACCAACAACAGGATCAGCAACAAGGCGGCAAAAAGCAGCAAGATCAAAAATCTGCCCGGCAGGATAAGGATAAGCAAGGCAAACAGGGCAAGAAGGATGCTCAAAACAAAAACCAGTTTGCGGATGCGAATAAAAATCTGGACAAAAACAAAGACAAAAAAGATCAGCCAAATGATTCTGAACAGGCTTCAAAGGGTGCAGACAAGGATCAGAAAAAAGCTGATCGGGAAAAGTCTAAAGCACAGAAAGAAGCACAGAAAAAGGCACAAAGAGAAGCACAGCAAAAACAGCAGGCAGCCAAAGAAAAAGCCGGAAAAGCCCAGGATAAAAAACCGGATGAGGCTCAACAGGCTGCCAGAGCAAAGGCTGAAGAGTTAAGCAAAGAAGAGAAAATGGCAGCTGAACAATGGTTGCGTCGCATTCCGGATGATCCGGGTGGATTATTAAGGCGCAAGTTTAGACGCCAATATCAACGTAGCAACAGGAGACCTAATGATGATGAACAACCCTGGTAAATCAATTTTAGCTTTACTGCTGGCGTTCATCGTATTGACGCTGAGCAATAGCGCAATCGCAAAGGTTTCCGCTTATCTGAACCAGGATAGCTATTATGTGGGTGATCCGATTACGCTGAATATTGAAACCGATATGAATACCAATGCAAAACCTGATCTAAGCGTTTTGCAGAAAAATTTTAATGTGCTGGGTACGGGTACCAGTTCGCAGATTAATATCCTGAATGGACGACGTTCATTTAAAAAGACCTGGACGGTAAATTTGCAGCCCAAAAGCCGCGGCACACTGGATATTCCCGCGATTCCGGTAGGCAATGAAAAAACCCAGCCCTTGCGCATAAAAATCGCGGCTGTTCCACCTGAGGTAAAGGCAGAAACAAGCAGGCATGTGTTTATTGAAACCAGCATTGGTACGCAGGCAGGCAATAATAATGAAGTCTATGTGCAGCAGCAGATTCCCTATATGGTAAAGCTCTATTTTGATTCTGCCATGCAATCCGGTGAAATCAGCCAGCCCAGCGTAGAAAATGCGGTTGTCGAAGAACTCACGGATGACAAACGCTATACGGTGGTGCGCGCAGGCAAAAAATTTAATGTGGTCGAAAAGCATTTCACCATATCACCTGAAAAAAGCGGCAAACTACATATTCCACCAACGCGCGTCACTGGACGCATAACACTGGAAAATACCAATGCCCAGGCGCAGCAAGGTAGCAATCAAGGTACAAATCAGGGCAATAATCTAAACCGTTTTTTTGGCAATGATCCCTTTTTTAATGATCCGTTCTTTAACAACAGTTTTGACAGCTTTTTTTCGCGCAATGCCAGGGCGCCCAGCAAACCTTTCACGGTTGAAAGCAAAGCCATTGACGTGAATGTCTTGCCAGTACCCAAATCATTTACGGGTTCCACCTGGTTGCCAGCAGAAGAGCTGAATATTCGTGATAGCTGGATGAATGCACCGCCAGAGCTAAAAGTGGGTGAACCAGTGACGCGCACGCTGGTGATTCGTGCCAAGGGGCTGGGTGGATCGCAGATTCCCAATCTGGAAATACCCAAACCGGATGGCGTAAAAATTTACCCGCAGCAGCCTGAGAATAAAACACACACCGATGGGGTTACCCTGATTGGACGACAGTATCTGGATGTGACCTATATTCCGCAAAAGGAAGGCAAGGTGACGATACCTGAAATCCGGGTTGACTGGTGGAATGTCAAAACAAAGAAGCAGGAGACCGTGGTAGTACCTGCATGGCAATTAAATATTGCGCCGGGTATTTTGCAAAATACGGATGAAAATACCGCAAAAGATGCTGAATCGGCGACATCCGCATCAGCCCCAAAAAATGAGACACAAAAAATAACTGACAAAGCCGCAGGAGATCAGTCCGGGAGCGCAACAAGTCTTGTTTCCGCTTCATGGAACTGGAAAATAGCCGCATTAATTGCACTATTGCTATTGTTTTTTGGCGGTCTTTTTTATGTACTGAACAGAAACCGCAAGAAATCCCTGCCACCGGCAAAAACTCTTCCACCACAGTCAAAAAATATCAGTGCGCTCAAGACAAGGGTATTACAAGCCTGTGACAGGAATGATAAAAAAGCGGCAGCCAAAGCCTTGCTGGAGCTGGTACAGGCGCAATGGAATGACAAAAATATTTCCAATTTGGGCTTTTTGTCAGCAAATCTTGAGAAAGGCGGAGAGATTATCCGCGAACTGCAAGAGAGCCTCTATTCGCCAACACCTTATAGCTGGAACGGAAAAAGATTAAAGGCACTTGTGGAAGCCGGACTCGAGCCAGCGCGTGATCATTCCGAAAAAGACAGTGGGGTTCTGGAGCCGTTATATCCGCTTTAAAACAGGAGGAGCCTGTCGGCATTCTGCGTAGCCCGTATTGAGGAACGAAACACAGGAGCAATGGCTACCCCGTGTTTCGTATCCTCAACCCTACAACTGTCTTCTGTCTTCAGTCCTCTGACACACCCATC
>JALVDQ010000280.1 GCA_027008885.1 Thiotrichaceae bacterium
GTTACCGTGACCATCGCCGTTGCCGTGACCATCGCCGTTGCCGTGTCCATCGTCGTTGCCGTGTCCATCGTCGTTGCCATGTCCATCGCCATGACCAGCACCTTCTTTTTTGTCATTTATACCGTTATCATCATCATCAGAATCATTTTTATCTTTGATTCCATCATTATCATCATCGTCATCTTGCTTATTATTTAATCCATCATTGTCAATATCGACATCTTTTTCATTTGCTATACCATCACCATCAAGGTCATTATCATTTATGCCGTCATTATTATTATCACCGTCATTTTTATCCAGAATGCCATCACCATCATCGTCAAGATCATCTTTATTCGGGATACCATCACCATCATCGTCTTCATAAATATTAGGTATTCCATTTTTATTTTTATCAAGAGGGTCGTTTGCTCTTTCAATTACTAAGGCATCAGGGTCTGTCAAAATAATTTCTTTTGGAATATCCTCTACTCCATCTCCATTTGTATCGGCTGTCATTTCTGCGCGAGAGAGACTGAGATCAACATTACCGAGATCAATATCTCCTGATTTTGAAGAAATAATGGTGCTTGCCTTGCCTTTCTGATCAATAAATTTAATTGGTGTTACTACTTTTTTTGCCTGATCATTTTCATTTGTAAGCATGACAATTCGACAAGCAAGATTTTTGGGTAGCTTTAATGAAAAGGGGTGCTTGTTTGTCCCGTTTTTTATTGAGCTTACCGAATATGTGCTACCATCATCGCAGTAGGCTTCGATTAGTGTGCCGGGCACTGTCCCGCCAAGTACATAAGTTGTTGAAGGAGGCGTTAAATTGGTTGAGCCACCGCCTCCGCATGCTGTTAGTAATAAACTACTTGAAATCAGACTATATAATGTTGTGTTCTTCATTGTGATTCTCCTGCTATATTTGTTGTGGTTTGCATCTCATATTGCGTGTTGCAAAAATCTTTCTGTGCAACACTTAAAGCGCACTATAAGGGAGGAAAATCATTTCTGATATTGGTTGAATGTACCGTTAAAGGCAGTATAAGACATTTGCACTATGCCTCTGGTACATTTGTACTATATGTATAGATATTTGATTGTATTATATTTTTTGTTTTTAGATCGCTCTGGAATCAGAAGCTTATGATCGTGTCGTCGCAGCCTTACGGATTCAGTTAATAAGTTTCTTTACTTAAGGATTACAAACCCAATATGAAAAAACTGCACATAAAAGATTTAATTTTAATTCTGATGCTTTTAATTGTAATTGTCATAAATACGACAGATTTCCTTAAAGATATTCTCCACAAGGATGAGTGGCTTCATATCGCTCTGGAAATTATGACCGTCTTTCTCTCAATCTGGGGAATCGTCATGTTGGTACAGGCGATTAAAGGACGGATTCAGGAAATAGAAAACCTGAATCAAAAGGTCGTCGATGTAGAAAATGACCTGGAGTTAACCCATAGCAAACTGAAGCAAATTGGGCAGGAATACAGCAAGTATATTCACAAGCAATTTGATGTCTGGGACTTAACCCAAAGTGAAAAAGAAGTCGCGTTAGCACTGCTCAAGGGACTGAGTTTTAAAGAAATCGCCGAAATCAGGAATACCAAGGAAAAGACGGTAAGACAGCAAGCCTCTACAATTTATCGTAAATCCAGAGTAACTGGCAGGCATGAATTTTCTGCCTGGTTTTTTGAAGATATGCTGGTTTAACAGATGGTCTAATTAAGTACCTAAGTACCCGCTCAAAATTAATCTAACAATTTGCAACATCCCGCGTATCGCACACTCAGCGCTGACTACATGCTGCGCTCCCTGTCTTCTGTCCTCTGTCTTCTGATAACCCATCCCCCCCCTTTTTTTATATATTTTTCAGGGCGCATCAAATACTGCCTGTAAATGGCTGTATCTCGACCATGTCGCCTTTTTCAATGCCCGCGCATTTTTCATCCAGCAGGATAAAGCAGTTGGCGATGCTCATGGAGGTGAGTATCCCTGAGCCTTGCATTCCGGTGCGTTTTACGACCAGATCGCCGTTTTCATCTTGCTGAAAGATACCACGCTGAAATTCATAGCGTCCGGGGCGCTTGTAGAGTTTGCTTTGGCTTTTTGCCTTGAGTTTAATGCTGGCTTTGCTTTTGCCGCTGGCAAGACGGTAGATGGCGGGTTGCACAAATTGTAAAAAAGTCACCATAACGGCAACCGGATTGCCGGGTAGCCCGAAGAAGCGCGCATCATGCAGCTTGCCAAAGGTGAGTGGGCGACCTGGCTTCATCCTGATTTTCCAGAAATCAATATCACCCAGTGCTTCCAGTGTGGGCTTGATATAGTCTGCCTCACCCACCGAGACACCGCCGGAGGTAATCACAATATCTGCCATTTTTGCGGCTTCCAGAAAGGCTGTTTTCATGGCGTCGGGCTTGTCTTCTACCACACCCATATCAAGAATTTCTACATCCAGTTGTTTGAGCATGGCGTACAGCGTGTAGCGGTTGCTGTCATAAATTTCACCTTCAGCCAGAGGTTCACCGATGGAGCGCAACTCGTCGCCAGTGGAGAAGAAAGCCACACGCGGACGGCGATACACCTGCAATTCACCAATGCCCAGCGATGCGAGGATTCCCAGATCAGCCATATTGACCTGATGCCCCTTGCCGAGCACTTTTGAGTTGAGTGGAATATCCTCACCTGCCTGACGCACATTTTGCCCCGCTTTGTGTCCGGGTTTTATGAGAACGCTGCCATCGTCATTCAGTTTGACCTGTTCCTGCATAATCACCGTATCCGTGCCATGCGGGATTAGTCCGCCTGTCATAATGCGAATTACCTGACCTGGTTTGCAAACCTTGTCTGAGGGCGCGCCAGCAAAGCAGGTATCAATCACTTCATAGCGACGCGCTTCCTGTGTGGGTAAATCGGCAGCGGCGATGGCATAACCATCCATGGCTGAATTTGCATGTGAGGGAACCGCAATCGGTGAGAAAATATCTTCTGCCAGAAAGCGCTGCAGACAGCTTCGCAGTGCCAGCTTTTCGATACCTGTGATCGGCTGGATGTTTTCCAGAATTTTGTTGCGTGCTTCTGCAACGCTGAGGACGCTGGGTTCCCAGTCATCCGCGCATGTGGTTTGTTTGTTTGGCATGGTGTTCTCTTTTCAGTATTTTTTCAGTATTTGAGTTTGGATAAAATCGACAAGTGCTTCAGGCTGATTGAAGTTTAGTCGCACCAGGTGTGCGGCATCTTCCAGCAGTATTTCTTCGGCGACCACAATGGCGATAATATTCGGGTCTTTGGGATAAATAAAGGGGCGTTCCATCTCTTTTCGATGTAGCTCGATTTTGGGTATGTCTTCATGCTTGAATCCTTCCACCAGTACCAGATCGAGTGTTTCGGTTTGCAATAGTGCCAGAGCCGAGAGCAAATCGGAATCTTCACGCTCGGCATGTTCAACAATCAGGGTGGTGCGTTTGGGGGATGCCAGCACCATTTGCGCAGTACCGGCTTTACGCAGCTCGTAGCTGTCCTTGCCCGGATGATCGACATCAATATTATGATGTGTGTGTTTGAGCATACCGACGCGAATCCCTCTGGCAGCCAGCAGCGGTATGATTTTGCGTAGCAGGGTGGTTTTGCCTGTGCCGCTATAAGCCGCAAAGCCCAGTAGTGGAATGGGGAAATCAATCATTTTGTTTGCAGTGTGCCTCGTTTGTTTGCTTCCAGCAGTTTTCCATTCTCCAGAATTAAACGCCGATCCATGATTGGCAGTAAATGATCCAGATCATGAGTGGCAATCAGTAGCGTAATTCCTGCCTGTTTAAATTCGCCTAATAATTTGCCGGTGCGCCGCTTGGCGTGTTTGTCCATATTTGCGGTGGGCTCATCCAGCAACAAAATACCGGGTCGCTTTAACCACGCCTGAGCCAGTGCCAGACGCTGCTTTTCGCCACCTGAAAGACATTTTGCTTGGGTATCCTTGCGATGCTCAAGATCAGCCCAGCGCAAGGCAGATTGCAGTTTCTGCGGATTTTTTTCGCTTAAGGCATAGCTCAAGTTACGCATTACCGAACCGTCAAACATATACGCTTCCTGATAAAGGTACATGACTTGTTGACGCAGCAGGCGACAGGCTTTTCTGCCACTTGTTTGCTGCTGGTTAATCGCAAGCTGTAGTGAATCGGGCTTGAGCAGTCCGGCGATGATTCGCATCAGGGTTGATTTTCCGCTGCCATTTTTGCCGCTCAGCAGGGTGCATTCCCCCGGCTTGAGGTGAATATGCGCTCCCTTGAGTATTTTTTTGGCGTGTTTTCCCTTGCCAAAGGTTTTTTGTATGTGGCTGATTTGCAGCTCTACCAATTTTTTAGCGGGCATGTGCCAGCATCCCCCTGCCTTGAAGGTAGTGCAAAACCGTGGTCAGCAGAAAAGACATAAGCAGCAGAATAATGCCGAGTGCAATTCCCTGCGCAAATTCGCCCTTGCTGGTTTCCAGTGCGATTGCGGTGGGAATGTTGCGGGTATAGTGCAAGATATTGCCGCCCAGCATCATCGACGCGCCCACTTCGGCGATAATGCGTCCATACGCTGCCAGCAATGCGCCCAGCAAGCCAAATCGCACTTCGCGCAGCATAATCAAAAAAGCACGCAGCGCATTGCTGCTTAAGGTTCTGGCGGTGTCCCAGGCACGAATTTCTGCCGACTGAAAGGCACTGTGACTCATTGCAACCAGAATCGGAAAGCTCAGTGTAATCTGCCCCAGAACCATTGCCGTCTGGGTAAACAGCAGATGCCATTCGCCCAGAGGTCCCTGGCGTGAAAGCACAATATAAAGGCTTAGCCCAACGACCACCGCAGGCACTGCCAGCAGTGTATTAAAGATGGAGATCAGCAAGCGCCTGCCGGGAAAATCAGTATAAGCCAGTATGAAACCGATAAGAATGGCGGGAATCGCTGCGATCAAAATGGCAGTGGTGGAGATTTGAAAGGAAATGCCAATGATTTGCCATAATTCTGCATTACCGCTAAATAATAATGAGAAGGCCTCAAGAATGCTGTCACTCAGTGAGTGCATAACCCATCCCCCCTGTTTTTAATACTTTTTTCAGACAATTTTCAGGCAATGATTTTTCCATTGGCGACAATTAACACCTCGCCCTGTTGCACTGGCAGCCATTCTTCCTCAGTGAGCGGGACGCTCGCAAGTATTGTAACCTGCTGTTGCAAGGCTTCTTTTGAGTCTGTTTTTGCTCTTGTTCTTGTTAAGGTCACACCATTTCGGACTAAACTCTGCTGCGTTTCCCGGTTGCAACGGCGTGTCAGCCTGTAGAGTCCGGGTGGCTTGATGATGCCATCTTCCTGGGTGCGTTTGTCGGCGTGTGCAAAAAGAACGTCGGAATCTGCGTATAAAAAATTGGCAGGACCCAGCTTGCTTAGTTTTTCTGCAAATTCACAGACAATCTCATGGCGTGCCGAGAGCGCGGGCAGTTGCCCGTTTTTGCTGTTTTTCCAGAGTGCTGCAAGCTGATCCAGCAGGTGACAGAAGGCGTGTTCCGAGTCTGTATCACCCAGCGGCTGAAAGCGTTGTGTTTTAAATTGCGGGTTTTGCTGGATGCCTTTGGCATCGCCATTATGCGCAAAAACATGCATACAGCCGCCGAGTTCGCGTCTGAAAGGGTGGGTATTTTTTAGTGCCAAAGTGCCATCGGTTGCCTTGCGTATGTGAGAGATCAGCAATTTTGTGGGCTGGATATTTTTCTCGATAAATCTCACCAGTTTGCTTTCACTGGCTGCCTGTGGCTCGCGCAGCAGGGTTACATCATTGTCCTCATAGTAGGCAACACCCCAGCCGTCGGGGTTTGAAATTTTTTGCTGGTTGTCATAGTAACTGTGACTGGCGAGCTTTTTCAGCGAGAAACCGGTATGCGTCGCTAGTTGACTGGATATGGCTAGTAATTCACACATTGTTATTTTTATACTTGTTTTATATTTATTTGGGATTAGTTGAGGATTAAATCTCAGGTGGCAAATGCTTTTCAATAATAGCATAAATTTCGGGGCGTTTTTCACGCATTTCCTGCTGACTCAAGCCTTCCAGTGAGTGCGGATATTTCAGCCAGTCGCTGGTTTTATGCACCACATAATCCGGCTCAAAATCGACCTGATTGCGGCTCGGCTTGTAGTATGGCACGGCAATGCGAATATCCTCGGGGGTATTCAGCCTTAGCCCCTTTTTTAAGTGCGTGATAATCGCTTCCACCGACTTGCCGGTATCAAATACATCATCCACAATCAGCAAGCGGTCTGTATGCTGCATATTTTTGATCAGATAATCCAGTCCGGAAACCTTGACCTGGCGCGATTGCCCATCAATACCACTGTAGGATGAGGTGCGGATCGCAATATTATCTGCGTGAATGCCATGAAAATGCAAAAATTCCTGTACCGCAATGCCAATAGGTGCACCACCACGCCAGACGGCAATAATAAAGGTAGGTTCAAATCCACTGCTGAGCACCTGATGCGCCAGCTTAAACGAGTCTTCCAGTAAACCCTGGGCGGTTAAATAGACTTTATTCATGGCAGCATTTGTCATTTGTTCTATAAATGATTAGAGTATATTCAACTTTCTGCTATGATGAAAACATCAGATGAAAAAGAAATTTCTTGATGAAGAAACGCTAATCCTGGATTCATTCAAACTCGGCGTAAAAATCTTTGAAAGCGGCTTTAAACCCACCTATATTGTAGGGCTGTGGCGTGGAGGCAGCTCGGTTGGCATTTATGTGCAGGAATGCCTGCAAACACTGGGCATCGACACGGAACACCTGTCATTGCGCACCTCCTACCGGGGACAACCCTATTACCATGACATGGCAAGCTTGCCGGTTTCCAATATTCGCGTACACGGTACCCGTTTTTTGCTGGAAAACCTGAATGCGGATGATGCGTTGCTGATTGTGGATGATGTTTTCAGCACCGGAAAAAACATCGAGGCAGTCATCAAGCGCCTGCAATCGCGTCTTAAAAGGAATATGCCGGAAGAAGTCAAAATTGCTACGCTGTGGCAACGTCCTTCCTACAGGGCGGTGGATTTTGAACCGGATTTTGTTCTGCATCAAACCGCAGACTGGCTGGTTTTCCCTTATGAAATGACCGGCTTGAGCGTCGCGGAAATCAGCCAGCACAAACCTTTTTTAATGCCCTATCTGGAACACACACATAGCAAATGACAGCCAATTCAAAAATAGTAAAAAAAGGGGGGGGATGGGTATTAAAAGACTTTAATGCCCTGCCAGCTTCAAAAGCTGTTGAAAAACTTTGGCACGTCTCCCCAATAGCCGCGCACAGGAACTTGCGAATGCTGCCGAAGAACAGCGCAAAATTACGCAACACCGTCTGGAGAATTTTTTCACATGAGCCAAATCACAACCCATGTACTCGACACCGCCAGCGGCAAACCCGCCGCAGGCATCGACCTGACTCTATCACAATTTATTGATAATGAATGGAAACTCATTAGTGGCGGCACAACCAACCAGGATGGGCGTGTAAGCGATCTCCTCGCCGAAAACAGAATACTGGAAGCCGGACGTTACAAAATACTGTTTGTCACCGAAGACTATTTTCAAAAACAGGGAATCAAGGCATTCTACCCTTACGCCGACGTTGTGTTTGAAATAGAAGGCGACGGACAGCATTACCATATACCACTACTGCTATCACCCTTTGCCTACTCGACATATCGGGGAAGTTAGTACAGTAACAGCCACCATTACGTTGCCAGTTTGTTTAAAAAACATTCAATTTAATTGAACTAAAGTTATTTCAGGCACTCTATTAAACCAGAATTTGTGACCTGGAACCTGTCTGGAAATATGATCGTAGCAACTCACCATTTCCTGACAGGTTCTTGCTTTACTGTGAGGTCACAAATTAAGGTTTTATGGCGTACAGGGCTTGAAAGGGGACGTAATAATACTGCTGAATTTATTATTACGAATATTACAGGGGACGTAATAATCTGATTCCGTGATTTCAATACGGGTCTGCCGAAATATTATGCACCTTTTATCTTAAATGTAAAACATCTGTGAAATCAGAGAGCTGTGATTCATGTTGTTGTGAGCTCACTGACCTGGCTTCTTGCTGTTATAGTTCGTGCGTTATTTATAATCCAGGGTATAACAGGGTGTACAGGCTAAAGTAAGCTTGCGTTAAGCGTATCTATACTATTATTACTGCTTGTTATTCCTGCAAATCGTATAACTCTTAGAACCTGGGAGCCTGTCCGAGAACTGGGATTTGCAGTCAGTTTCCAGTTCTCGGACAGGCTCCAGGTTTTTAAACGAGAGTTTGTTTTAATAAACAATAATCAAGAAAGAAGAGCAAACTTATGAAATCACAAACCCATCTAATACTTATTGCGCTAACTGTGTTGAGTCTCTCTGCATGTAGTCAAAACTATAAAAATAGCAACAGGTTACAGCAGTATGACAGAGCTGTCAGTCATGCCTCTCAAAGAGTACAAGTACAGCAAAGAGTTGCGACTCCCAGACTGGTTGCATACCGACCCAGAACCCGTCCTTTTTACCGTCAAAGAGCAGCACATCAACAGGTTAGCAATCGCCAGGTTCGTAGAAATCAAAACACAAGACGTCCAGTCAGACCACCCGTAAGACCACCTGTTAGACAGGGTCAAAATCCGGCTCAAGCAGATATTGCCGAGTTATACGCAATTGGGGATAAAATTTTCAACAATGAAGCAGGTGGACGCATAGATCAACTGGTACACTGGAACCCGCGAGAAGATTTCGCCTCAATGGGCATAGGTCATTTCACCTGGTACCCACGAGGTCGTTCAGCCAGATATGGTAATACCTTTCCAGGCTTACTGGATTATTTGCAAAGAAATGGTGTTAACTTGCCCTACTGGGTACAGCGCGCCCGCTTTGAAGGTGCTCCCTGGCGCTCTCGTGAAGAGCTGATGCAGGCAAAAGGCACTCCTGAAGTACAACAGTTTGCGCAACTTTTGTATAACACAAGACACCTGCAAGCCAAATACATTATGGATCGAGCCATGCGCGCCATGCCTCGCCTGGTAAGAACATCACCGCCTCATCTGCGTAGCCTGGTTGCCAATAATCTGAATGCTGTGGCAAATTCTCGTGGTGGTCGCTATGTATTAATTGACTACATAAACTTTAAGGGCGAAGGCTTAAACCGCACAGGTGGCTATCGCGGACAAAACTGGGGACTGCTGCAAGTTCTGGAAGAAATGCGCCCCTCACAGCCAGGACCCCAGGCACTTAATGAATTTGCTGACGCAGCAATGCGTGTTCTGGAGCGCAGAGTAAGAAACTCTGACCCCAGACGCAACGAACGCAAGTGGCTAAACGGCTGGAGAAACCGGGTTAATACATATCGCAATCCGATTTAATCTCAGGTTTCAGAGTTCAAGAAATACTGACTGGCGGGTTGGGCTAATGCAGGATCAACAAAATGTACTGCATAACCCATCCTCCCAGTTGTAGAATGTATTTTTAACGCTGTGATGTTGCCAGCCCAAAGCCAAACAGTACAAACACGCTACCGCCCACGCGGTTAACCGTTTTAGAACCCCTGGGTGACAATAACCATCCCTTGATTGAATTGGCAGCAAAAATATAAATGCTGTGAATGGCAATAATCATGCCGCAAAACGTCAGGG